>JAISQZ010000062.1 GCA_031273905.1 Oscillospiraceae bacterium
CCCATGGAATCCATTCCCGTCTGTATTGAAAACCGTCGGCATCCAGAAAAAACAAAGTACATCACCCCGCAGCTGGAGCCGATTTTGCGGGTGAGTTATGGTTGTATGCTATATCAAGAGCAGGTGATGCAGATTTTTCGCTCTTTGGCGGGCTATTCGCTTGGCAGGGCGGATATTGTGCGCCGCGCGATGAGCAAAAAGAAGCACAGTGTGATGGAAAAAGAGCGCGAAATCTTTGTTTATGGGCTGCAAAACGCGGATGGCGGCGTTGAGGTGGAGGGCTGCACGCGGCGCGGGATTCCCGTCGAGGCCGCCAACCGCATCTTTGATGAGATGTCCTCCTTTGCGTCCTATGCCTTCAACAAATCGCACGCCGCCGCCTATGCCCTTGTGGCATATCAGACCGCATGGCTCAAGCGCCATTATCCCTGCGAATTTATGGCGGCGCTGCTTTCCAGCGTCATCGATTCCTCAGGCAAGATTGCCGAATACGCGGCCGAATGCGCCAAGCAGGGGATCCGGCTACTGCCGCCGAGCGTCAATACGGGCGCCGAGCGCTTTACGGTGGAGGAGGGCGCGGTGCGTTTTGGTTTGCTTGCGGTGAAAAACTTGGGGCAGGGTCTGATCCAAAGCATCCTGCGCGAGCGTGAAAAAAACGGATCCTTTGCCAGCCTTTATTCCTTTCTCAAGCGCACACAGGGGCGGGATTTCAACCGCCGTGCGGCGGAAGCGCTGATCCTTTGCGGTGCGCTGGATGATCTTGGCGCCAACCGCCGGGCGATGCTTCTTGCGCTGCCCGCTTTCCTTTCGGAATTGGAAAATGACGCCCGCCGCAACGTGGAAGGGCAGCTTGGCTTTTTCGATATGGCGGTCGCCGAAGGCGCACCGATGGCGGAGCCGGAACTTCCGCAGGCGGCGGAATTTTCGCAGGAGGAGCTGCTTGCCAGGGAAAAAGAGACCATGGGCTTTTATCTTTCCGGGCATCCCTTGGCAAAGCTGGAAAAGGTCGCCGCACGGATCCAATCTGCCAAAATTGCGGATTTGTTGGATCCCGCCAACGAAACGGGGCAGGGAAGCTATCGCGATCATCAGGAGCTTTCGTTGCTTTGCGTGATTGTCTCCGTCAAGAAGAAGATCACAAAAAGCAATGCCACCATGGCCTTTGTGACGGTGGAGGATTTGACGGGGCAGATGGAAGTGCTGATGTTCCCCACCGTGCTTGAGCGCTTTGCGAACCTTTGCGCGGAAGGAGGCGCAGTGCTGCTTTCCGGGCGGTTGAGCTTGCAGGAAAATAAGGACGCAAAGCTCGTTTGCAACACCGTTGAGGACATGAACGGTGCCGCCGGGGAGGAGGAAGCGTGCGCAGCCAAAGCGCCGCAGATCCCGGCATCAAAGAAAAAGCATCGCCGCGGCGTGTTTCTGCGCTTTGCTTCACGGAAGGATCCTCGCATTGCAAAGGCGGAGAAATATCTCGCCATTTTTGAGGGCGCACTGCCGCTTTCCTATTACTATGAGGATGAAGCGCGTTATGCCAGAGCCGGGCTGCGCGGAGTGGATTGGAATCCTACGCTGGAGCATTTGCTGCGCGAATTGCTCGGGGAAAGCAATGTTGCGGCATCAGAATAAAAACTTTATTTTCGTCATGTTGCTGTTTTTTCTTATCATAATTTGTGCACAAAGCACAAAAGCGATTTGCGCAAGAAGAACTTCTTGTGCTTGAAATAGAGGGATATCCTGCAAAACGTCGGCACATTGCACAAAAATCACTTTTGATATTTGTGCAATGTGCCTTGACTTTTGCAATTTTTCGCGTATAATAGAACACAAGCCAATAGGAAAGGAGGGAAACACCATGTTGCAAGAGATTCTTTACCATGAGGAGCAGCGCCTGTTCAATGAGATCAGCCGCCAGAAGGGCTTCAATCTGCGCAAGCTCGGCAAGCTGCTTCAGCTCAACGCGCTTACCCGCAGACTGGGACGCTAAACAATCTGAACGCCGGATCAAAGAAAGGATGGAAACAAGCATGCGATTTGTGTTCCAGCAAAACAACGACCGCTGCGCGACTGAGCTGAAGCTGTTTCAGGAACTGACGAAGAAGCGGGGCTTCTCACTGCACAAAATGTGCAAGGCGATGGAGCTTGCCGCTATGCAGCAGAGGCGTGGCGCATGACGAAGACGCAACAGTGCCGAATGACAAGCAAGCGACCGTAACCCCGGATTTTCCGGTGGTTGCGGTTGCTTGTTTTTTATTTGGCGCTTTTTTTGCCGCCCCGTTTGGGGTTTGGCATCTTGCGGTCGAGCCGTTACAAAACAAAAAAGGCTCTACCCCCAAAGTAGTTGGTTGTATCACTTTATCCGCTGCGATACAAGCTCTGTTTTTCATTGCGCAGCACAGTTTTTTTTCAGAAGCCGGGGCATTGCGGAAAGCACATTTGCGTGGTTGCGTTGCCAACCGTGCATTTTTTATTTTTCGGAACAAGCCCTGCGGCGGCGCATAAAATAGGATAGCGCAAGCTGTATTGCTTCGCAAGCAAAGTCCTACCGTTATCGCTTGTCTTTTTGGCGCAATACTGCGTCAAAAATGCTCGGAATACACAGCCAATTGGCAAGACTTTACTTGCGGAGTAATAACTCAAACCAAAGTGAGGAGAATTCGCAATGCAAGACTATCACAACCTTTATGACCCCGACCTCAGCGTCGATCAAAATAGTACGTATCGGCAAGACGGTCAAAGAGCGGCGGACGGCTATTGGGTGGCACGCTGCTGTTACCCAACAGGGGAGCCGTCGCCCTGCCCCGGTGGTGCCACAGGACCCACCGGCCCCACGGGTTCCACGGGCGCACAGGGCGAAGCCGGGGCAACCGGAGCAACCGGCCCCACGGGCAGCGGCGTGAGTGCCTGCGCCGAACCGGCTTATCTTGTTGTGGCGAGCGAATACGAGGGTTCCGTTGGTCTTTTTGATCCTGTGACGAGGACGGTCGTGCAAAACATCCAGATTGGCGGCGAGCTGGAGCGTGTTGCGGCGGATCCTTATCTGCGCAGGATCTACGTGGCGGATGCGTATTCCCAAAGCCTGCTGGTGATTGACGCGGATACAGGACAGCAGACTGCCGCGATTCCGCTGACAGGGGTGGTTACAGACATTGCGGTGAATCTGGCCACGCACATGGTTTATGTCGGCGTTTCCTCCGACGCAAGCGATTATATTGCGGTCATCAATGGCTTGACCAGTGCGATGGCAGATTATATCCCCTTGAACGAAGAGGTCACGTCCATCAGTGTGGATTCCAGAAAAAATTTGATCTTCGCCGCCGGAAACGGCTATGACTATCTTTACACCATCAGCGGGAACACGAATGCGGTGATCCGCACCAACACCTTTGGCTGTTATAGTGCGAACAGGCTTCGGACAGATTCATGCAGTGGGCTGGTTTATAGCCTGGAGGACAACGGAAACACTATACGGGTCATTGACGGAGAGACTGGTGCGCTTGTCGGAAGCCTATACCTTGCCACCGGCGTGTCTAGTTTTGATATCGATACAAGCAGCCGCCTGCTCTATGCGCTCTCCAATACAACGGATCAGATGATTGTGCTTGATTTGTGCACTGGTTTGCAAGTTGCGGATATCTCACTGCCGGACAGGGCGCACAATGATGTCGTGGTGGATTCCGGAAACCACATGGTTTATGTGGGAACCTATGATAGCAGCAGCATTGAGCTGATTGACGGCACAAGCAAGGAATACCTAGGCTCTTACACGATGACGAGTGGTGCGGATAACCATAGGCTTGCCGCGCTTGGCTGCCCCGGCGACTGCACAAGCTGCTGCGAAGGCAGTGCGGAGGATCCGTGCAGCAGGACTGCATACACGTTTTTGCAGAGCGGAAACAGCATCTGGATGTATAATCCGAACAGTGGGCAAGTGGAAAATTCCCTTCTTGTGGGGAGTTTTGCCGTGAACGGCATGGCGGCAGATCCCGTGCTGCGCAAGCTGTATGTGACGAATGGAACAAGTGACCGCCTGGAAATTTACAATGTGGATAACCGCAGACCTGAAGGCAGTGTTGCGCTGACTTACGATTCATCTCCGCTGCTGGGCGCACCCGCCGTCAACCCGGTGACGCACGCGGTTTATGTGCCGGATGCCGCAAACAACAGGATTTATGTGCTTGACGGCGAAACGGAGCAGATTCAGCAGACGTTTTTTGTCTCCTCCCCGCTTGCCGTTTCAGTCAACAGCCAGACCAACCGGATTTATGTGGAACGCAGCGGCAGCCAGCCGTCGGCGGTTCTTGACGCCTTAACGGGGCAGCAGATTGGTGAGCTGAGCGGTTTTAACAGCTACGAAGGAAATGACAGCTTGGCGGCGGACGTATGCACCAATCAGATTTTTGCGATTCAGTCCCACTACCTGATTGTCTTTGACGGCGAGAGCAACACGTTCACCAAAGGGCTGGACAATCGCTGGTCTTATGTGCAGCTTGCCCTTGATCCTTCGGCGCACCGCCTGTTTGCTTTGCGGCAGGACGAGAGCAGCATTGACGTTTTCAGCACTTGCAACGGCGAGCCGATCGGCACGATTGAGACGGATGCAGCTTCTGGCGGGGAGATGTGGGTTGACCCGGGCAGCCATGTGCTCAACGTGCCGTGGTTTGTTTCCTTCGGCGAAGCTGGCTCCGGCGTGTTTCAGTACGACACCAGAACGCTGCAGGCCATGGAAGGTATTGATACCGCTGCGATTGGCGGCGTCAGTGCGATGGCAGGCGTTGGCTGTGTGCCGGACTGCGGCTGCGATTGCGGCGCAACTGGCCCCACGGGCCCAACAGGGGCCACCGGTGCACAGGGCGAACCCGGCGCAACGGGTCCCACAGGTCCCACTGGAAGCGGCACCAACGCCTGTGCGCAGCCGGCTTACGGCTACGTCTCCGTAGGCAACGGCGTTGAAGTGTTTGACCCCCAAACGCACGATGTGCTGACGGTTATCCCGACGCAGAATAACGACGCAATGTTCTTGGCATCCGATCCCACCCTGCGCCAGGTCTATGCGGTGGATACCAGCACCGTCACCCCGCAGTTGTTTATCATCGATGGCGACACAAACACGGTGAAGCAAACCGTTGGTTTGAATCTGACTTCCTTGACGGAAAGATTAGGGCAGCCGGTTGTGAACACAAGGACGCACAAAATTTATATCCCGGATCTAAACAACGATGAAATTTTGGTGCTCGACGGCAGAACCGGCACCTTTCTCGGCAGGGTTTCGGTCAACCCGGACATTCAGTCGCTTGCCGTCAACCCAAGGGCAAACCTGATTTATGTGATAAACAGCGGCGGCGTTGACGTGATCAACGGCGCGACGGAGACGGTGACGCGCGCACTGGTGGATTCCAGTGTGGAAAATATCACGGATGCCGTGCTGGATGCCTGCAGCAACATGCTTTTCATGTCCTCTATCAGCGGTGAGGTGGGGGTGCGCGTCTATGACGCAAGCACGATGGCTTTGATTGGCAGGATTACGGAGGGCGCGTGGGCGAAAATAGCGCTGGACGAGGGCAGAAATATCCTCTATCTTGCCAATAACAGTGAGATTAAGGCGATCAGCATCTGTACGGGGACACAGCTCTGGTCGCAACCGATCGACGCGGGCGGTTTTTATGGCATCGGTGGGCTTGCGGTGGATACGGTGAATCAGATCGTCCATTTGGTGACGGAGAACTACAGTCCCCGCCCGGATGACACGAGTTATTACGCATTCAGCGGAATTGACGGCGCCACGATCACATCAATCGCGGATGGCGCGGAGCGTTTCGACGGCACCACGCTCGCCTGTGAGCCGGACTGCGGCTGCGGCTGCGGTTGCGGTTGTTGCGGCGGCACGCCTGCGCCCACTGCGATTTCAAACTGGGCGCAGCCGACCTACGGTTATTTTTCCAACGGCAGCACCGTTAGCGAAATTGATCCTGCCACGCAAGCGCTGCGGGCGAGCGTCACAGTTCCCGGCGCGGCACCGCTGCTGGCGTCGGATCCAACACTGCGGCAGGTTTATGCGACGGACAACGCAACCGGCAGCCTGATCCTTCTTTCCGGTGATCCCCTCACAGCCGGGCGAGCCGTTGCGCTCAACGGCGGCAATCCTATGACGCTGGGAACACCTGCGGTGAACCCGAAAACGCATAAGATATATGTCCCTGACTTGGATGGCCGCAGAATTATTGTTGTGGACGGTGTGACCGGCGCGGAGCTGCAGATCATCAGCATCGGCAAGGATATCTATGACCTGACCGTAAACCCGGCGGAAAATATGATCTACGTTGGAACCGGTTCCGGCACTGATTATATCAGCGGGGCGACGGATGCGGTAATTGCCGCAGGAATGCTTTATGGCGGCGCAACCGTGCGCGTGCAGGCAAATCCATGCACAAATGACCTGTATCTTCAGGCTGCGGGATCGGGCGATATCCTCGTCTGGAATGCAGAAAACGCTTCGGAGAGCGGTGTTATCCCGCTGACCGGTGAAGCGCAGGGCTGGGCGATTGATCCCAAAAGGAATGCGCTCTATGTCATCAGCGACCAGCTTCTGACGGCGCTCAATCTTTGCACAGGCGCAGCGCTTTGGGAATATGCCTTCGAGGATCGTTATTTGGCGCGGCGCATTGCGCTGGATCAGGTGAACCAGGTGCTGCATGTCCTCGCCGATGACGCGGACGGCGGGACGGAAGGGATCCATTACTGGTTCAACGCAAGGAATGGAAGCCAGATTGCAGGTGCCCCGGTCAGCGGCAACGCGAATTCGGCGACAGTGCTTGCCAGCGACGGGGGCTGCGGCTGTTCCTGCGATTCCGCTTCTCCCGTGGCGGCAGAGCCGGCAGCAGAAGTGGCGGTCGCGCCAAAGCCGGTTAATCTGCTTACCGCAACCGGGGCGCAGCAGCAGCTCAGTGCAAACGGCGTGCCTGCGCTGGTTGTGTTCG
>JAISQZ010000083.1 GCA_031273905.1 Oscillospiraceae bacterium
CAAGACCCAGATCCGGCGGCATCTATTTTGATGGTACGGCGGGCGGCGGCGGTCATAGTGCGCTCCTGCTGGAGCGGTTGTGCGGGCAGGGCTTTGTATATGCCATGGATCGCGATCCCGCTGCGGTTGCCGCCCTGCAAAGGCGTTTTGCCGCCGCGCCGAACCTGCGGGTACTGCATGGAAATTTTTTCAACGCGAAAGCGGCGCTTGCCGCGCAAGGCGTGGAAGCGCTGGATGGCGTTATTCTGGATCTTGGCGTGAGTTCGCCTCAACTGGATTGCCCGGAACGGGGCTTTAGCTTTCACCACGGTGGTGACTTGGACATGCGCATGGATCAAACGGGCGTCACCGCTGCGCAGTGGATCAATACCTTGCCGGAGGAAAAGCTCAGCGCAATTTTTTGGACGTATGGGCAGGAAAAATTTTCCCGTTCCATGGCGCGGGCGATTATCCGCCGCCGGGAGACGGCGCCCATCACCACAACCTTGGAGCTTGCCGAAGTCCTCAGCGGCGCGGTTCCCGCCGCAGTCCGGCGGGAAGGGCATCCTGCCAGACGCGCGTTCATGGCGCTGCGCTATTTTTGCAATGAAGAGCTTGACGGCTTGGCGCAGGCGCTGCTGGAATTATTTGATTTGCTCAGACCGGAGGGCAGACTGGCGGTGATCAGCTTCAACAGCCTGGAGGACGGCATTGTAAAGAAGACTTTTCAACCTCTTTGCAGGGGCTGTGTGTGCCCGCCGGAATTTCCGGTCTGCGTCTGCGGCAAAAAACCGCGGGGCAGTTTTCCGCAAAAACCAAAAACGCCCTCACAGGAGGAACTGACCCGCAATCCCCGCAGCCGCAGCGCAAAGCTGCGCGTGATAGAGAAAGCCGGATAAACAAAAAGTATGAAACACAAGGCATTGGAGGAATTTGCTATGCCATTGTCACAAGCGGATTTTGATCTGTTCGCCCCTTTGCCCGCCGCGCCGGATGCCACACCCGCCCACAAGGTTCCGGGCAAGGCGAAACCGGAAAAACGCGGACGCCCCCATGCGCTGCCTAGGCAGCCGGAGGCGCCCATGCAGGTCAAGCGCCAAAAGGAACGCAAGGTGATGAAGCAGTCGCTCATTGCCTGGGGGACAAGTGCCCTGGTGTGGCTTTGCTTGTTTGCCTGTGTTGAAGTGGAAGTGGATTACCAGCAGGCTTTGCGCGTACAGCAGCAGCTTTTTGTGCAGTTGGAAGAGGAAAAGCAGCGCAGCATCGGTGCGCAAGCGGAGGTCGAGCGCAAATATTCCCTGGATATCGTTCATGAATATGCCCTTCAGCAGCTGCACATGGTGCCGATTGAGGGCAGCCGGGTGACTTATATCACCTCCTCCTACGGCGACCGCGTGCTTGGGTAGCGCGAAAGAAAACGTCTAAACTGCAAGGCGGGATCATATCCTGTTAGGAAACAGGGAAGGGGACATAGCTTTGGCAAGACGAAAACAAACCGCGAGCGACCGCCTGTTCACACGTTCTATGATCGTGCTGTTTGCGATGATATTTTTGGGCTTTGGCGCGGGCGCCTTTGGTCTTGCAAAGGTGCAGCTGGTGCACGGGAAGGAATATGCCGCAAAGGCGGAGGCGGGGCAGCTGCGTGATACGGAGGTGGCGGCCAGGCGCGGCGACATCTATGATTCCAACATGAAGCCGATCGCGCAGAGCGCTTCCGCCGGGAAGGTCTATATCAATCCCAGCTCCTTGGCAAAAGCAAGCAACAGCGAGGAACTGCTTGCCGTGATGTGCAAAGAGCTTGCGCCCATTTTGGGCATCAGCGAAGCCCGCCTGCGCAACCAGGCAAGCTACAGCAACCGCAATTATATGTCCCTGCGCGGGCAGGTGGAGCTGGCGACAATGGA
This sequence comes from Oscillospiraceae bacterium, assembly GCA_031273905.1. GTDB lineage: Bacteria > Bacillota > Clostridia > Oscillospirales > Acutalibacteraceae > WRMQ01. The sequence continues at coordinate 1,884 of JAISQZ010000083.1, forward strand.
GAAGGTGAACGCCTTCCGCGAGAAGGAATGCATCATTAAAACCAATGGGAAGGATAGCGAGGGCAAGGCCACTACGCTGGAAAGCAAGTCAAAATACGGTTATTTCATCGGTGTGCAGCCGGATGTGATCCGGTTTTACCCGCTCAAAAGCTTTGCGGCGAACCTGCTTGGCTTCACCGGCGCGGATGACATCGGGCGCGCCGGGCTGGAGCTTTACTACAACAAGGAGCTGACCGGTACGCCAGGGCGTATTGTTTCCGCCAAGAACGCGGCGGACGCCAATCTGCCGATCCAATATGAATCCATGTACAACCCGATTCCTGGCAACAGCCTTGTGCTGACGATTGACGAGGTGATCCAGCGCTATCTGGAGCGTTCCCTGGAGCAGGCGAAGATTGACGCAAAGGCGAAGGCGGCTTACGGCATCATCATGGATGTTAAGACCGGCGCGATTCTTGGCATGTCCTGCGTTTCAAGCTACGACCCCGGCGATTACCAGAGCATTGCCGATGAGGAGCATCGCAGGGCGATTGAGGCGATCACAGACGAGCAGGAGCGCAAAAAGGCGTATAACCAGGCGATGATGGAGCAGTGGCGCAACGGCACCATTGAGCTGACCTACGAGCCTGGCTCTGTGTTTAAAACGATCACGGTTTCCGCCGCGCTGGAGGAGGGCGTCATCGGCATGAACACACAATATACCTGCACGGGCAGCACTGTGGTTGCCGGGCGCAGGATTTCCTGCCACAAGCACAGCGGGCATGGCTTGCAGGATCTGACGCAGGGCTTGATGAACAGCTGCAATCCGTTCATGATCGAAATTGGGCAAAAGCTGGGCGTGGAACGGTTTTATAAGTACTTTACCGCCTTCGGCTTTACGGAAACCACGGGGATTGATCTCCCGAATGAAGCCGTGCCAAAGCCGGGGATCAATATCCACACACAGCAAAGCATGCATTCCGTGGAGCTTGCCTCCTGTTCCTTTGGGCAATCCTTTGAAGCCTCGCCGATCCAAATACTGACGGCGGTTTCCGCCATCGCAAACGGCGGCAAACTGATGCAGCCCTATGTGGTGGCCAAGGTGCTTGATGAAAACCAGCGCGTGCTCAAGGAAACCAAGCCGACCGTGCGCCGCCAGGTGATTTCCGCCGATACCGCGGAAAAAATGGCGGGCATGATGGAGCAGGTGGTGGTGGCGGGCACGGGCAAAAATGGTTACGTTGCAGGCGGCAGAGTGGCGGGCAAGACGGGGACCTCGGAAAAGCTTTCCGCCAAGGAAGGCTATGTTGCCTCCTTTTGCTGCTTTGCCCCGGCGGATTCACCGGAAATCGCCATGCTCATCGCCATCGATGAACCGGTGGGACTGATCAACGGCGGGCAAATCGCGGCCCCTCCCGCCGCCGAAATTATGGAAAATATTTTGGTGTATAAAAACGTCGAGTTGCGCTACAATGAAAAAGAGCAGGAAAAGCTTGGCGGTTCCACGCCCAACGCGGTGGGCGGCGCGGCCGCTTCCGCCGCGCAGCGCTTGGAGGCACAGGGCTTTTCCGTCAGGGTGATTGGCAAAGGGGAGACGGTGCTGCACCAGATTCCGGAAAGCGGGCGCAGCATTGCCCAAAACGGTTTGATTATTCTCTATACTGAAGATGGCGGAGCGGCGCAGACCGTCAAGGTGCCGGTGCTCACGGGGCTTTCGATTACCCAGGCGAACAAGGAAGCCGCCGCTGCGGGGCTGAACATCAAGCTGACAGGGAACTTTGAAAGCAACAACCTGGTGACCTACCGCCAGAGCATTGCGCCGGGGGAGGAGGTTCCCCTGGGTACCGCCGTCACAGTGCACTTTGTTTCCAATAATGGCGTGGTGGATCGGTAGAGCAATATAGTGAGAAAGGCGAAGGGTTGACGATGAAACTATACGAATTATTGGCATCGGCCGGGCTGGAAGCGCCGTCCGGCCTGCGGGAGGGCGAGGTGACGCTGGTCACCGGGGATTCCCGCAAGGCGGTGCCCGGCACTGTTTTCGTATGCATAAAGGGGCAGCATTTTGACGGGCATCAGGCGGCGGGCGAAGCGCTGCGCAAGGGTGCCTGCTGCGTAATTGCCCAAAGGGATACCGGGCTGCGCGAGCAGGTGCTTGTGCAGGATACCCGCGCCGCTTACAGTCTGCTTTGCGCAGCGTTTTTCGGCTTTCCGGCGCGTTCGCTGCGTCTGGTGGGCATCACCGGCACCAACGGGAAAACGACCACCGCTTTTTTGCTGAAGCAAATATTTGATTTTGCCGGGGTAAAAACCGGACTGATCGGCACGTTGGCGAATATGGTGGGGGAGGAAGAGTTTCCCTCCGTGCTGACTACGCCGGATCCCTGGGAACTGCAGGCTCTGTTTGCGCGCATGGCGTGGGCGGGCTGCCGCATTTGTTTTATGGAGGTTTCCTCCCAGGCGCTGGCGCAGCGGCGCGTTTATGGTCTGGAATTTGAAGCGGCGGTGTTCAGCAACCTTACACAGGATCATCTGGATTACCACGGCAGCTTTGAAGCCTATTTTGAGGCGAAGCGGCAGCTTTTTCTGCAATGCAAAACCGGCATTGTCAATGCGGACGATCCCGCCGGGCTGCAGATGCTTGAGGGAAGCCAGGCCAGGGCAGTGAGTTATTCCATTCACCGCGATTGCGCGGATTACACTGCGAAAAACGTGCGGCTGAATCCGGAGGGCGTGCTTTATGAACTGGTGGGCAAGGGGCTAATCGGACGGCTGCGCTTTGGGGTGCCGGGTCAGTTTTCGGTCTATAATTCCATGGCGGCGGCTTGCACCGCACTGGAGCTTGGCTTGGCGCTGCCGGATATTTTGGCGGCGCTGAAGGTTTCGCAGGGCGTGAAGGGGCGCATGGAGCGCGTGGCGGTGCAAGCGCCTTTTACCGTGCTGATTGATTATGCCCACACACCGGACGGTTTGAAAAACATCCTGTGCGCCCTGCGCCAAAACACGCAGGGGCGGCTGATTGCGCTGTTTGGCTGCGGCGGGGATCGCGATAAAACCAAAAGACCCGTTATGGGCGCGATTGCCGCGGAATACGCAGACCTTGTGATCGTTACCTCGGATAATCCGCGCGGCGAGGATCCGGAAGCGATCCTGCGGGATATTTTGGCGGGGATCAAGACCCGCGCGAATGTTCTTACGGAGGTTGATCGCAGAAAAGCGGTTTTCCTTGCGCTAAAGCGGGCGAAACCGGGCGATGTGGTGGTGCTTGCGGGCAAGGGGCAGGAAACCTATCAGATCCTTGCTTCGGGGAAGATTCATTTGGATGAGCGCGAAATTGTACGCGATTATTTTGCGGGTATCAGTCAATAGAAAAAAAGGGACGACCAAAAAGAACAACGAATGGGTGGGAAAGCGCAATGAATCAATATGCGGCGTTGGTGCTGGCGGCGGCTTCCGCCATGGGGGTTACCGCCCTGCTGGGCTATGTGTTCATCCCTTGGCTGCACAAGCTCAGGTTCGGGCAGATTATCCTGGATATTGGACCGAGTTGGCACAAGCATAAACAGGGAACCCCGACCATGGGCGGGATTATGTTCATTTGCGGCATCACGGCCGCCGTGGCGGTAACCCTTCTGACGGATTTTTTGGCGGGCGGCACGCTGCTGTATGGCAAGGCGGCGCAGGGCATTCCCCTGGTGGCTTCACAGCAGTTCCTCGGCAAGCTGTTTTCGGGTCTGCTCATGGCGCTGCTTTTTGGTCTGCTGGGCTTTTTGGACGATTATACCAAGGTGGTCAAAAAGCGGAACAAAGGGCTTTCGATCAGCCAAAAGACCTTGCTGCAGCTCCTCATCTGCGGCGGCTATTTGGCGAGCTTATATCTTTCAATGGGAAGGAATCCCTATACGCTCATTCCCTTCGTGGGGCAGGTGCGCCTGGGCTGGTTCTTTTGGATTTTTGGCTTTTGTGTGCTTTATTGCACCACCAATGCCGTCAACTTCACCGATGGCGTGGATGGTCTTTGCTCAAGTGTGACGGTAACGGCGGGGGTCGCCCTGGCGGTGATTGCCGCGCTGCGCGGGCTGTTCGGCGTGGGCGTGGTATCCGCAGCGATGGCGGGCGGCTGCGCCGGTTTTTTGGTTTGGAACCGCAACCCCGCTAAGGTGATCATGGGGGATACCGGTGCTTTATTTTTGGGTGGGTTGCTGGTTGCGCTCAGCTTTGCGCTGGATTGTCCGGTGATTTTGCTGCTGGTCGGACTGGTTTATGTGCTCGAAGGGCTTTCCGATGTGCTCCAGATCGGCTATTTCAAGCTTACGCACGGCAAACGCATTTTCAAGATGGCGCCGATTCACCATCATTTTGAAATGAGCGGCTGGAAGGAAAAAAAGATTTGCGTTGTGTTTTCGCTGGTGAACCTTTTGGGCTGCGCGGCGGCGGCGGTGGTGGTCTGGTTCGGATTGAAGGGCGTTTAGGCAAAAACAAAAGGGAGGTGGGGCAAAATTGGCAGGCATATCAAAGACAGCGGCAAGGGAAGGCTGGCGCGCCCAAAGGCGGGCGAAGGAGCCTCTGCGTCGCCAGTTGCTGGCATACGGCGGCTTTGATTTTCCATTTATGCTCATTGTAATCGTATTGCTGGGCATTGGGCTGGTGATGATGTTTTCCGCCGGTTATGTCAATGCCCTGCGCAAGTACGGCGATGCCTATTACTTCATCAAGCGGCAGCTGGGGTATGCGCTGGGCGGCGTTGCGCTGATGTTTGTGATTTCTAAAATCAACCTCAATATGCTGCGCCGCTTTGCGATTCCCGGCTTGGGGCTTGCTTTTTTGCTGCTGGTTGTGGTTCTGTTTTATCACACGAATCTGTCCGACGCCACGGCGCAGGAGGATTTTAAGCGCTGGATCCCGCTGCCGGGCGGGATGACGGTGCAGCCTTCCGAGGTGGGGAAGCTGGCGCTGATCCTTTTTTATGCCTATGCGATGGAAAAATATCAGCGCCCGCATTACACAAAGGCTTCCGAGCAGGCGCTGCTGCGCAGCACGGAGGCCGGCAGGCTCAAGGCCTTTTGGCACCGCTGGCGCTATACCGGGCTTTATATGGCGGTGTTGCTGTTGATGGTGGCGCTGGTCTTTTTGGAAAACCACGTTTCCGGCACAGTGATTACCCTTGGCATCGGCGCACTGATGATTTTTGTGGGTGAACAGCGCATCCCGCTTTGGTTTTATGGCTTAGTCGCTGTAATCGCCGTGGCGGCGGTCGCCGTATTTTATACGCATCCCGAGATTCTGCCCGCATATGCCGCCAAGCGCATCATTGCTTTCAAAGACCCCATGTTGGATCCCACGGGGGATAACTGGCAGATCACGCAGTCGCTGCTTGCCATCGGCTCCGGCGGTTGGTTCGGTTTGGGCTGGGGGGAGTCAATCCAAAAGCATCTCTATCTGCCGGAACCGCAAAACGATTTTGTGTTCGCCATTGTATGCGAGGAAATCGGGTTTATTGGCGCATTCGCTATCCTGCTGCTGTTTGTCGCGCTGGTATGGCGCGGTTTCATGATTGCGCTGCATACCAAGGAGCGCTTCGGTTCGTTGCTGGTGATAGGCATTGTGCTGCAGGTGGGCATGCAAACCGCGCTGAATATCGGTGTTGTAACGGGCGTGCTGCCCAATACCGGCATTCCGCTGCCATTTTTCAGCGCCGGCGGAACCGCGCTGCTGATGTTGCTTGCCGAAATGGGGATTGTCCTCGCCGTTTCCCGCGTTGCGCGCGAGATCAAACGATAAGGAGGGAAGCCGATGGATCACAAAAGGATTCTGTTTGCCGCGGGCGGCACAGCCGGGCACATCAACCCGGCGCTTTCCGTCGCCGGGTTCCTGCGTTACCTGCATCCGCAGGTGGAAATTCTATTCGTCGGCACGGCGGATCATATGGAAGCCCGGCTTGCGCCCGCTGCGGGCTTTGCCTTCAGGGCGATTGAAATCAGCGGATTTCAGCGCAGCCTGCGCCTGCGAAACATCAAACGCAACCTTGCCACCCTCCGCCGTTTGCTGCGCGTAACGGGACAGGTCGAAAAAATCCTGAAGGAGTTCCGGCCGGATATTGTTGTTGGCTTTGGCGGTTATGTCAGCGGACCCGTGCTGCGCACAGCGGCAAGGCAAGGCATTCTGACGGCAATCCATGAACAGAACGCCTTTCCCGGTGCAACAAACAAGGCGCTTGCCGGGCGTGCGGATGCGGTGATGCTCAGCAGCCCCGCCGCCGCCGCGCACTTGCGGTGCAAGCGGCCGCCGGTGGTGACAGGTTTACCGGTTCGCCGGGAGCTGCTTAAGGCAGACCGTGCGCAAAGCCGCCTGGCGCTTGGGCTGGATGAACGCCCGATGCTGCTTTCGATGGGCGGTTCCCTTGGTGCGCGCGCGGTGAACGAGGCGGTTTGCGCTTTGATCACGCGGCTTTGGAAGGGGAGGGGGATCCACTTCCATCACGCCTATGGGCAATATGGCACCTGGATGCCGGAAGAGCTCAAGCGGCGGGGCGTGCCGGAGCATCTGCCCGAGCTGACCCTTCGTGAATACATTGACGATATGCCCCGCTGCATGGCAGCGGCGGATCTGGTGATCAGCCGGGCGGGCGCGGCTTCAATCAACGAGCTGCAAGCCATGGGGAAACCATCCATCCTGATCCCATCGCCCAACGTGGCGGAAAACCACCAGTATTATAACGCCAAGGCGCTGGCGGATCGGGGCGCTGCGGTTTTGCTGGAAGAAAAAGAGCTTACGCCGGAGCGCTTGGCGCATATCGTCGGCGAGCTGCTGGGCGATCCGGAGCGCTTGGCGCGTATGGGCGAAGCCGCCAAGGCGATGGCGGTTCCAGATGCGAACGAGCGCATTTATGCGGTGTTGACGCAGCTAACAGCAGACAGATGACCGTTGCGGCGGCGCGGCGCGAAACAGAAAAATCCCGCCCAAAACAGCAATTTTGCAGGAAGTCCGCAGCCATTGCGCGGCGCGACTGTCACTCCGGTTCCCTCTTGCATAGAATATCATGTGAAGGTGAGCATTTGCAGGGGGAAGGGGAGAGCCCGCATGGCGGCTTTTGTGGTACAGGGCGGCAAACGCCTGGAAGGGGAGCATACATTGCAGGGCGCAAAAAACAGCGCTCTGCCCATTTTGGCGGCAACGGTGGCAACCAAGTCCGTGTGCGTCATTCGCCATTGCCCAAGGCTGACAGATGTGGACGCGACGCTGCGCATTCTGCGTCATCTGGGCTGCGCTGTGCACAGGGAGGGCAGCGACGTGACAGTGGACGCTTCCACGCTCTGTGAAGACACCATCCCTGCGGCGCTGATGCGGGAGATGCGCTCGTCGATCATTTTTTTGGGGCCATTGCTTTCGGCGACGGGGCGGGCGGTGCTCACCGCGCCCGGCGGCTGCGAAATCGGGCTGCGCCCCATAGATTTGCACCTGGAGGCGATGGAAGCCCTTGGCGTGGAAGTCAAGGCGCAGGGCGGCGCTCTGCGATGCAGCGCGGGAAAGGGGTTGCGCGGGGCGCGGGTGTCGCTATCCTTCCCGAGTGTGGGCGCGACGGAGAATCTGATGATCGCCGCCGCGACCGCCCAAGGCATCACCGTGCTGACCAACGCCGCTCGGGAACCGGAAATCTATGATCTTGCGGCGTTTTTGAACCGCTGCGGTGCGAGAATCCATGGCGCGGGGGAGGGTGTGCTGGTCATAGAGGGGGTTGAAAGGCTTCACGGCGCGGCGCATAGGGTAATCCCGGATCGCATTGCGGCGGTGACCTTCCTCGGCGCGGCGGCAATCACGGGTGGCGAGCTGCTGCTGCAAAATGTGTCGCTGGAGCACATGGACGCGGCGCTTTCTGTGCTGGAACAGGGCGGCTGCCGGCTGCGCCGCTTTGGAAAGGATCGTTTGGAACTGAAAATGAGCGCACGGCTGCGCCATTTTCCCACTGTGCGCACAATGCCCTACCCAGGCTTCCCTACCGACGCCCAGGCGGCGGTCATGGCACTGGCCTGCGTGGCGCAGGGCACGAGCATTATCACGGAAACCATCTTTGAAAACCGCTTTAAGCATGTGAATGAATTGGTGCGCATGGGTGCGCACATCCGTGTGGAAGGGCGCGTTGCGGTGGTGGAGGGCATACGGCGCCTGCGCGGCGCCGCAGTGGATGCCTGCGACCTGCGTGCGGGCGCGGCCTTGGTGGTGGCGGGTTTGGCGGCGGAAGGGGAAACGGTGGTTTCCGGTGCCCGCCATGTGGATCGCGGCTGCGAGCGTTTGGAGGAGGATCTTGCAAGACTTGGCGCAAGCATCCGCCGGGAGGAGGAAAAGGATGAACGGCAAAAAGAAACATAACAAAAAAAAAGCGGCGCTGCCTGCGGGGCTGCAGGCAGGCTTGCTGTACACACTGCTTTGTCTTGTTGTGATCGGCGGTTTACTGGCGCTTTCGCTGACGGTAGGATTCCCTGTAAAAAAATGCAGGCCGGAAGGCGCGACGCATTACACAGCCGAGCAGATGGAAGCGGTGATCGGCTTGCCGGGGCTGCGCATGAACCTGTTTACCGTTGATTTGGCTGCGCTTGAACAGAAATTGGTGCAGGCGCTGCCCTATCTTGAAGCGGTCAGCTTTCGGCGGCGGCTTCCGGGTACCCTGCTTTGCACAGTGACGGAAAGCAAGCCTTTCCTTGCGCAGGCGCAGGACGGGCTTTGGTGGCTGTTGGACCGCAACGGCAAACTGCTGGAAAGCGTTCAAATACCGCCGGAGGGCGTTTTGACGCTGGAAGGGGCAAAATTGGAGCAGCCCGGCGCGGGGAAGCCAGCCAAATGGAAAGCCGCCACCGCCCCGGCGGACATCAGGGATCTGCTTGCCGCGCTGGAGGAAAGCACACTGAAAGAGGATATCACAGGGTTGGTGATCGGGGTTTCCCCTACGCCGGAGGCGCTTTACCAAGGGCGCATCCGTCTCGTCTTCGGTGCGCAGCCGCAAAAGGGCAGCGTGACTACGCAAACACTGCTGACGGAAAAGCTGCGCCTGGCAGCCGAGGTGCTCAAGCGCATGGACGCGGAAAGCGCTTTGCAGCGGGGTGTTTTGGATTTGAGCACCGTTGGGAAGGCTTATTTTACAGAAAGCTGGACATAGGGACTGTTTGCGCAAAATGAATTTGCGGATTTGCGAAATCCTTTTCGCGCGTTCTTTGTGCGCAAGACCAAGGCGAATCTCAGATGAACAGAGGAGCGGCAGCATCCATTTTCTAACGTCAAATTGCTCCGGTCCGCCGTCCGCTTATCCCATTGGCGGAATTTCCATGAATAAAAAAGCCAGCGCGTCAATGCAGAAAAAAAGTGCGCCAATCGCCAGAGCCGCTTGCAGTACCCGGCGCACCGCTTTCGTATGCGTGGCGCTGCCCAACAAAATGGCGCAGGCGAGCAGCAGGAAAAAATCTGCGAAGAAAAATATCCGCTGTCCTGAAGCAAAGATGGAACCGGAAAAACCCAGCATCAGCGCAGTGCCAACGCAAGCCGCACAACAAAGCCCGGTGGCGAAGCCTGTTTTGGGCGCTAAGCGCAGCAGCAGCACCAGCAGCGCCGCTACGCAAGCGAAAAACAAAAAGCAAGCCAGCAGCAACGCCAACGAGAGCCAATCGAATTCCTGCCGTTCAAACATGCGCTGGAAGCCAAGCTCCGGCGTGGTTTTGGCAAGCGCAGCATAAAGCAGATTGCCGCCGACGCAAAGAATAACCCATGCCACAGCATGGATTACCGTCACAAAACGAAGCACACGGCTGCGTTTCAGTTGATTGAGGTTGATCAGCAGCAGCGCCAGGAACAGCGTCATCACAGGGAGGGAAAGGAAAAACGCATAGCCCGCATAGTTCGCGAAGCCACAAAACAGCTTTTGCAACACACGCATCTGTGCAAACGCGGAAAAGGAGTCCCCGGTTTCCGCCGCGTTGCGTAGGCGCATTCCGGGTGCGCTGAATAAAAAGAAAGCTCCAACGCCCGCGGGCAGCAGAGGTAGGGCAAAACGCAGCCGCCAGCGCTTTTGCCGCAGCAAAACGGCATTCAGGCAAAGCAGCAGAGCCAGAACCAGCACCGCCGCTTGCTCCTGCATGGCGGCAAAAGGTGCGGCAAGGCAGGCGAACAGCCACAGCGGCGCTTTGCAGGGGATCTCAAGCGCCGCAAACGCGCACGCCGCGCAAGTGAGCAGTACGAAGCACAGCGGCCAAAGATAGGTGAAGGAACCGGCGAACCAGAAGGCGGCGGCATTGAGGCAAGTGGGCAGCACCAAAAAGATCATACCGGAAGCAAAAGCGATCCGTGCCCGGGCGGGCACCGTGCCGGGAAAGGCCAGCGCGATTTTGCAGGCGATCCAGGCGGCAAGCAGCAGCAGCGCGGCGCTGAAAAGCTTCCACCAAAACAGATCCTGGCGCAGGAAGGTCATCATCAGCCCTTCGCTCAGTGTCCGCCCGGAAAGCGTCTGATATCGCTGCGTCAGCCAGGCATCAAGCTGGAAGCTGGGGCTGGAGAGGATTCCGAGAAAATGCCCGTCGTCCGTCTTCACCAGCAGGCGCGGAAAGGCAAGCATAAAAAAGACAATAGCGGCGCCGATGTTTAAAAAGACAAGCCAGGGGGAACGGCGGAAAACAAATATTTTTTTAATGAATGCGCTCATGTAATCAGACCCTTTTGAAGCGGGGATTTTTAGGTATTACTCCGCAAGTAAAGTCTTGCCAATTAGGGCGCAGGATTTTTGACGCAGTATTGCGCCAAAAAGACAAGCGTTACTGACACGGCTTTGCTTGCGGAGCAATAACACCTTGCCTGGAAGCCGCCGGCGGGTGCCGCGGCGCAACGCGTTCTACAGAATAAACGGGGCGCGCTTGCCGCCGTCGCCTCCCAGGCAGGCGACCCGGCTTGTTGCAAGGAAGACTGCAGGGCAAACGCCGGTCAAGCTATCCGCCGCAAGAGATTTATAGAAAGCGCCGCGATTTGTGACCGCCGTCACACTGCGCTGGTTGGTGGTGACCGGGCTGCGCGTCCAGTACCAGCACTGCCTGCGCAGCGTCAAAAAGGGCGAGGTATCCCGCGCGGCGGCGCTCTGTGTTGGGCTTCGCTTGCGCCGGGCGGCGGGTAGCGCGGAAAGCTGCTTTTTTGAAAGCAAAAAAACCGCGTCACTTCCTCCGTGCAGCAGTGCGCGTTCCCGGGCAGAAAAGTTTTGCCCGCTTAAAAAACCCGGCTCGTCCGCATAGGGATTCCAGCCGCCGAGCACGGCGTTCGCAGCAGGCGCGACACCCGTCCAGGGAACTTGCTCCTGCGTGGCGTTGAGCCATTGACGCAGTGCGCTGCCCGCCCAATCGGAAGAGGCATCCGTATAGGGCTGCGCGGCGGAAAAGGCCTTAAAGCAAAGGATATATTCCGAAAACAGCAGCGGGCGGTCTCCCTCCAGCGCAAGCACCCGCCAAAGGATCGGTTCCCCCCGGTAGCTGCCCCAAAAGACGAAATCCCCGGTTTGCAGCCGGATTGTTTTTGCCGCTTCCCCGGCAACGGGCGTTGTGGCAGCGCTGCTGAAAAGCAAAGCGGCAGTTGCACGCTTGAGCTGCCCCCGGAACAGGAATCCCCCCGCCGCAAGCAGAACACAAACAGCCGCCACTGCCGCAATTGACTTTTTCATCGCGCTTTAACGTTCATTCAGGCAGGCGATGCCGGGCAATTCCTTGCCTTCCAGGAATTCCAGCGAAGCGCCGCCGCCGGTGGAAATGTGGGACATTTTTGACGCAAAGCCCAGCTTTTGCACCGCCGCTGCGGAATCTCCGCCGCCGATGATGGAGATTGCGCCGCTTTCCGCCACCGCTGCCGCAATGGCGACGGTGCCCTTGGCAAAGGCATCCCATTCGGAAACGCCCATCGGTCCATTCCAAATAATCGTGCCGCAGCCGGTCAGGGCTTCGGAAAAAAGGGTGCGCGTTTTTTCGCCGATGTCCAGACCCATCCAGCCCTCTGGAATCTTGTTGGAGAGGACGGTCATTGCCTCGGTATCCGCCGCAAAGGTTTTGCCGACCACAGTATCCACGGGCAGCAGAAAATTGACGCCCTTTTCCTTCGCTTTCGCCAGCATGGCCAGCGCAAGCTCAAATTTTTCCGGTTCGCAAAGGGAGGTTCCCACGGGATAGCCCTGCGCGGCAAAGAAGGTGTATGCCATCCCGCCGCCGATGATCAGGGTATTCACTGTGTCCAGCAAATTGCTGATCACGCCGATTTTATCCGAAACCTTCGCGCCGCCGAGGATTGCCGCCAGTGGGCGCTTTGGATTTTCCAGCGCACCGCCCATGAACTGGATTTCTTTTTGGATCAGGTAGCCGCAGACCGCCGGGAGGAAGGCGGCAACGCCTGTGGTGGAGGAATGCGCCCGGTGCGCGGAGCCGAAAGCGTCGTTGACGAAGACCTCCGCCAGCGCCGCAAACGCGCGGGAAAGCGTCTCGTCATTTTTGGTTTCACCTTTTTCAAAGCGCACGTTTTCCAGCAGCAGCACCTCGCCCTCCTCCAGGGAAGCGGCAAGGGTGCGGGCGCTTTCGCCGACAACGTCCGCCGCCATCTTCACCGGTTTGCCCAGCAGCTCGCTTAGCCGCGCGGCAACCGGCGCCAGCGAAAATTCCGGCGACGGCTCCCCCTTTGGGCGACCCAGGTGGGAGCAAAGGATCACCTTTGCGCCTTGGGCAAGAAGATATTCAATCGTAGGCAGGGAGGCGGTGATGCGTTTGTCGCTGGTGATTTTCCCGTTGGTGAGCGGTACATTGAAATCGCAGCGCACAAGCACGCGTTTCCCTTTGACGGCAATATCCTCCACGGATTTTTTGTTGAGTACGTTCATGCAAACAGCTTCCTTTCTTTGGAAAAGATTGTATCATCACAGCGGAATCTATTTTAATATAGTTTGCCGCGCTTTGCAAGGAAAAATTTTTTTTTTGCAGTATGAATTGGTATTGCGCACACGAATGGCGCTCCCTACGGCGCGGCAGCCTCTTGCGCTGAACGGGAGCCTTTTTCTTGCCGCAAAAGGCGCGAGAACCCTTTCAGCAGCGGATGATAAATCAGGTTGATGCAGTAAGACGAGGCAAGGCACAGCGCAAGCAGCCATAGAAAAATGAGCGGAGCCGGCAAACGCGGCACAAAAACCAAGCTGGGGAACAGGTTCAAATAAAAAATCATATGCACCAGCCAGATGTTTGTGGAATGCTTGCTGAAATAAAGCAGTATTTTTTGCAGCCACTTTGGTTTTGGCAATCCACGGAACGCGCAGATGAATCCAATGCCGGTGAAGGGCGCAATGCCATAGGATTTGATGAAAAAGGAATGCAGCAGCACCAGGGCGCAGAGCACAAGACCCCAAAACAAATAGCGCAGCTTCACGTTGACGCGGCAAAGGATGGCTTCCATTTTTGAATAAAACTGTTCCCTGGCAAAAATCATACCAACAAGGAAGGGGAACTGCGTTCGCCCCAGGTTTTGAAGGGGCGGCACGACTGCGCCCCAAATAACACCTTGCACGGGGAACAGGTTTTTTCGGTTTGAAGGTAAGCCACGCAATAAAGCCCAAGCGAAAGCGCCAGCACGACCCAAACGTTGACCCGCTTGAGCATTTCAAGAAACAGCGGACTTAGCAGCACCAGCAGCACATAGGAGGCCAAAAACCACCATGCGCCAACATAACTTCGCAGCAAAAAGAAGTTGGAAACAAAGGCGGAGACGCTTTGCAGCTTTTCAGGTTCCCCCATCACAAGAATCGCCGCCGCAAAAAGAAACAGAACGATCCAGTAATTCAACAGCAGCTTCAGCACACGCAGACCATTATCCTTCCAGGTCAGGCGTTTCAGGCTGATGGCAAACAGCCCGTAGCCGGAAGTGAAGCAATAAATCGGAACCACTGCGTCGCAAAAAATCGAAAAATAATAAATCAGTGGGTATCCCTGAAAACGCAAAAAAACGGTATAAAGCCCATCCGTTTCTATGCGGCAGAACAAATGCAAAAAGAGCATAAACAAAATCGCAACGCCTTTGAGCATCGCTGTATCCCGCTTTGAAAAGTCCAAGCTCCCTGCGGCGGCCGCCACAGAGCCGCCGCCAGTCGCCGGGGTGCAGGCATTTTTCCCGCCCCTCACCGCTTCGCCCTCTCCCGCTCCAGCAGGGCGCGTACCTTAACAGGCAAGCCGAACAAATTGATGAAGCCTGCGGAATCGTTCTGGTCATAGACCTCATCCTCATCAAAGGTGGCAAAGGCCTCGCTCCAAAGAGAAAACGGAGAGGTGACGCCCGCATTGATGATGTTGCCCTTATAAAGCTTCAGGCGAACCTCCCCGCTGACGGTTTCCTGCGTCTTATCCACAAAGGCATCCAGCGCTTCGCGCAGCGGGCAATACCACTGCCCAAAATAGACTAGCTCGGCATAGCGCTGCGCAAGCAGTTCTTTGTAATGCTGCGTGTCGCGGTCAAGGGTGATGGTTTCCAGCACGTCATGGGCGCGATAGAGGATCTTGCCCGCCGGATTTTCGTAAACGCCGCGGGACTTCATGCCCACCAAGCGGTTTTCCACCAAGTCATCAATGCCGACGCCGTTCGCGCCGCCAATTTCGTTAAGCCGCGCGATCAATTCCACGCCGCCCATGGCAGCGCCGTCCAGCGCGACGGGGACGCCTTTTTCGAAGGTGATGGTCACATATGCCGCCGCGTCCGGCGCTTGCTCAGGCGATACGCCAAGTTCCAAAAAGCCGGGCTTCCGGTACTGCGGCTCGTTGGCGGGATCCTCCAGATCCAGACCCTCATGCGAAAGGTGCCAGAGGTTCTTGTCCTTTGAATAATTTGTCTCGCGGTTGATCTTGAGCGGGATGCCGTGCGCCTCGGCATAGGCGATCTCTTCCTCGCGGGATTTGATGTCCCAGATCCGCCACGGCGCGATGATCTCCATTTCCGGCGCAAGCGCCTTGAATGTCAGTTCAAAGCGCACCTGGTCATTGCCTTTGCCGGTGCAGCCGTGGCAGATCGCGTCCGCGCCCTCCGCGCGGGCGATTTCCGCCACGCGTTTGGCAATCAGCGGGCGGGCGAAGGAGGTGCCAAGCAGATAATCCTTTTCATAGCGTGCGCCGGCCTTGAGGGTGGGGAAGATGAAGTCCCGCACAAACTCCTCCTTCAGATCCTCAATATATAACTTGGAAGCGCCGGTTTTCAGTGCTTTTTCCTCCAGACCGTCCAGTTCCGCGCCCTGCCCCACATCGGCGGAAATGGCGACGACCTCGCAGTTATCATAGTGCTCCTTCAGCCAAGGGATGATGATTGATGTATCCAGCCCGCCGGAATACATCAGGGCAACCTTCTTGATTTCTTTCATTCATTTCTTCCTTTCAAATGTAAATAAATAGATCTAAATACAATAAACCTAAAAGCGAAGATGCGGATTTACCATGCCGGCGACTGGGAAATTGTGCGCTTGCCCAGCCCGCATTCGCGCAGCCAGTTGAAGTCCGTCGCGTCAACCGCGCCGTCCCGGTTGGCATCGGCGGCCAGGTACGCCGCCTGGTGCATACTTTGCGGCGTGAGCAGCCCCGCGATGATCGCGCTTATGCGGCTTGCGTCGCGCCCGTCGGTCAGACCGTCCATGCTCACGTCGCCAAAAACCACCGCCACCAGGATATCCACCAGACCGTCCTCGCTATCCCAAAGTTGAATTTCCGTCCCGGTGCTGATCGGCGCGTTTTCCGGCGCTTCGTTGTAATCCGCGCACTGGAAATAAAGCGTCTGCCCCTCTTCCAGCACAAAGAGCGCACGTAGCTGCGCGGGCGTTGCATAAACGGGCGTAAAGCCTGAAACCAGCTGATAGCCCTCCGCGGTTTCCCCCTCTGTGCGCAAAGGGCTGACCCCGCCGGCATAGACGAAGCTTGGCTGTTCCATCTGCAGGAAAGGAAGCCCGCGTTGCGTGGCATAGTGCTGTGTTGTGGAATTGCGCAGACCCTCCAGTGTCAGTGCGCTGCCGCAGCCGAAAAAGACTTCCGCGTCGCCGTAGCCAACTGCCTGGCTGGGCACTGTTATCTGTTCAAGCGCGGCGCAAAGCGCAAACGCCCCCGCGCCGATGCTGCTGTAGCCTTCCGGCAGGACGGCTGCCGCGAGGAGCCGCCGGTTGAAGAAGGCGTGCGCGGCAATGCCGGTGATCTGCGCACCACCAAGGCTTGCGGGGAGCTGCGGCCGCACCCCGTCCCCCAGATAAGCGAGGATATTCACGCCGCTGCCGCCCGACCAATTGCCGTAATACCAGTCGCCGCTTTGCGCGTAGCCCGCCGCGAGAAGCCCCTGCGCCTGCAGCGCTTGCAGCACGGCGGAACCCTGCGCCGCCATTGGGCAGGCGTTGGGACTGTGATCCAGCACATTGCCGCCAAGGCTTGCCGCCTGCGGCAGGAAAAACACTGTGAGCAAATTGGGGCAATACCCAAACGCCAGCGCCCCGATGGAGGAAACGTTTGCGGGGATGGTCAGATGCTTGAGGCTTGGCATGTTATAAAACGCGGCGCCGCTGATGATTTGCAGGCTTTCCGGCAGGGGCAGGTATTTCAGCCCCGCGCAGCCGGAGAACACATAGCCGCCGATTGTTTGCAGTCCGGCGGGGAGCTCAAGACGCAGCAGCGCGGAACAGCCCTCAAAGAGATAATCCGGCAGCGCGGCCAGCGTCGGCGGCAAAACCACCTCTTCAAGCGCGGTGCAGTTGCGGAACGCGCCGGTGCCGATGCTCAGAACCGCCGGGGGAATCACGACCTCCGTGATGAACGTGCAATTTTTGAAGGCCTCCGCCCCAATGCCGGTGATCCGCTTTTGGGAACCCGCAACCGACGCCGCTGCGGGGATGCGCACCGTGGCGTTGTCACCGATGTATTTCCTGATCGACACCGTGTCGCTTCCGGTGATATCGTATTCAAAATCCGCCGCCGTGGCGATCGGATCAATTGTGACGGTAAACGGGGCGCTGACACCCTTGCAGGAAACCGTCACCGTACAACTGCCCGCCTGCGAGGAATCAAAGCCGGAGACGCTGTAGCCGCTGATGACGTCCTCTGTCCAGTCGTCATAGTGCAGCCGCAGCGCCAAACCGGTCAGCACGAGGCTGTCGCCCACATAATAATGCAGCTGATCGGGCAGCGAAAGGATGCTCATGGAAATCGGCGCGGGGTCCGGCAAAAGCTGATAGGAGATGCCGCTGCCGGCGGCGAAGATATGCGCGGGGCTGTTGCGGTAGCAGAAGATCACAAGCGTCGGTGCGCAGCCGGAAAACGCGGAGGAAGCGATGCTTTCCACACTGCGCGGCAGATAAATTTCCCGAAGACCCGTCGCGCCGCTGAAGGCGCCCAAGCCCACGCTGCGCACCTGCGCGGGGATGGTATAGCTGCTTTCTCCCCTGCCCTGCGGGTAACGCAGCAGCGCCGTCGCGCTTTTATTGAACAGCACGCCGTCCTCCTGCGTGAAGCTGGCGTTATCGCCGGAAACGGCAACGCTTTGCAGCGCGGCGCAGCCATTGAAGGGATAGATTCCCAGCTCTGCCAAGCCGCTGCCGATGGAAAGCGTTTGCAGCGCGGCGCAGTTGTTGAACACGTAATTGCCCAAGTGTGTGACCGCGTCCGGCAGCGCCAGTGTGCGCAGGGAAAGGCATTCCGTAAAGCAGAAGCTGCCAATGCTTTGCAGGCTCTGCGGCAGAACAATGTTGTCCAGCAGCAGGCAGCGGGAGAAAACCTCATTGCCAAGGCTTTGCAGCCCTTCTGAAAAGGTGACCTGGGTCAGCGCTGTGCAGTTTGCCATCGCGCGGTTGCCCACGGAACGCACGCACGGCGGGATATTCACGCTGCGCACGGCGGAAAGCCCTTCATAGAGACTGTCGCCAATTGCGCTGACAACCCTTCCGTCAATCTCACTGGGTACTGTCAGGTCGCCGCCGGCGCCCAGATAATAGGTCAGCTTGATCGTGCCGTCGCCAAGGGTTTCATAACGATAAACGCGGTTGTTTGTTTCCGCCACCGTCACCACAAAGCTTTGCGAAAAGCGTTGGAAGCTGACCGTGACGGTCTTTTGCCCGGCCGTGGCACTGTCAAAGCCCGCGAGGGCATAACCCGCAAGCAGTTGGAATTCCGCGCCGTCCTCATACGTGAGCCAAAGCGCCATGCCTGTGGAATCCAAGGCTTCGCGCACGATGTAATCCAGTTTGTTTGGCGGGGTAAGCCCCAGCGTTGCGGCGGTGGAAACAAATTGATAGGGCACGGCTTCACCTTGCGCGTAGCTGTGAGCGGGCGTAAATTCATAGACTTGGAGCGTCAGATTTGGGCAGGCGATCACCGCATAGGATTGCCATATGGTCTGCCCAAGCCCGGCAAAAATCTTTTCCAGCGCACCGCAGCCGCTAAAGGCGTGGGGCGCTACGACCGTTACCTGCGCGGGCAGGGCAAATTCCGTTTGCTGCCGCCCGGCAGGGTAGGCAATAAGCTTGCCGCCCGCCGCGTCATAGAGGATGCCGTCCCGGCACTGAAAGCTGCCGCCTTCCGCGGCTTCAAAGTCTTGCAGTGCGCTTGCGCCGTCGAAGGCGCCGGGCTGCACGCTTTGCACAGTGGCGGGCAGAACAATCTTCGTCACATCCGTGCGCCCGCTGAATGCGGTCGCGCCCAAGTAAACCACAGGCTTGCCCTCAATGCTTTCCGGCACCCGCGCTTCCTGGCTGTTGCCCACATAGCGCGTTGCCATCACCTGTGCGCCGCCGGAAAGATAGGTGAACTGAAATTCATACACCCGCACGGTGAAGCTGACGCTCTTATACTTATAGTGCAGCAGCACGGTTTTTTCACCCGGCTGGTTGGTTTCGAAGCCGGAAATGCTGTAGCCCTGCGCGCCCTGCGAAAGGATTTCCTCGCTGTTGTCGTCATAGACCGCACGCAGCTCAAGCCCCTGCGCGTTGAAGCCTTCGTTGCTGTAATAGATCAGTTTGTTGGGTGGCTGCGCAATCCGCAGCTCCACAAGCACAAGCGCCAGCCGGAAGCGCAGGCTGTTTGCCAGCGCATACTGGTGCGCGGCGGAATTATATCCGCAGACGATCAGGACATAGGGGCAGTTGGCAAAGGCGTTGCGCCCGAGGGAGGTTACGTTGGGGGGAATTTCGATTTCGCCGAGGGAGCTGCAGCGGTCGAAGGCGTTGTTGCCAATGGTTGTCAGCCGCTCGCCTAGCTGCACTGTGCTGAGTGTGCGGCAGCCGGCAAAGGCGCTGTCCCCGATGTGTTCCACCGTATAGGGCAGACTGACCGCCCGCAGCGAAACACAGGCGCCGAAAGCGTCCGTGCCGATGCTGCGCAGACCCGCGCTCAGGCTCACCGATTGCAGCGTGCCGTCCATGAAGAACGCGCCCTCCGGCAGGGTCTGCAGCCCGCTGCCAATCACCACGCTGCGCAAGCCGTCCATCGGCGAAAAGGCTTCTGTTCCGGCGCTTGTGATGTGGTCGCCAATCACCAGGCGCGTGATGCTGCCGCAAAACTTGAACGCCCGCGCCCCGATGCTCGTCACGGGATAACCGCCCAGGCTTTCCGGAATCACCATTTCGCCCTGTGCGCTTTGTTCGTCCACATCTATGATCGTCGCCTGCCCATCCGTGACCGAATAGGTGAACAGCCCGCTCTGATCCACCGGATCCTGCGTGTTGACCAAGCCGTCGCCGTTGACATCGCCATAAAGCACGACGCCGTAAACCCTGCTGCGCGGGATATCCCCTTCCGTCCACGCCACGGTGACCGTTGCGCCCGTGCCGACGTAATCCGCGCCCGCAAAGGCCGGCTGCACACTGAGCTGTGCGCCGGGAAGCCCGCTGCTCAGGTGAACGCCCAGCAGTGCGCTTGCGGTTACGCCGGTTTGGAAGAAGGTAACCTGCGCGGCGTCAAAGCTGACGGAAAACACCGCCGGATCCGCCGAAA
>JAISQZ010000104.1 GCA_031273905.1 Oscillospiraceae bacterium
CGGTTCAAAAAATGATCAAAGTTGACAAGCTGCGCTAGAACTGCATATGCATATAGCTCAACAGTCGTGCTGGTGCGCGATTTTCTCTTGACTTCCCGCGGGAAGTGTGTTAGAATGGATACATAGAACGCTTTAGCACTTTCAATCGATAAAGCGATCAAGGGAAAGAGGGCTTCAAAATGGTCATGTGGATCACCATTGCGGTTTATGTGGCGCTGTTGACTGGTGTGGCGGTGGCCGCCGGGCGCAGCAGCAAAAGCATTGCGGATCTAACCGTCGGCGGCAGGCAGGCGGGGGCGTGGCTTTCCGCGCTCAGCTACGGCACGGCGTATTTTTCTGCGGTCATGTTCGTGGGCTATGCCGGTTCCACCGGCTTTGGGTTCGGGCTTTGGGGGATTCTTGCGGGTTTGGGCAACGTGGTGTTCGGCTCACTGCTGGCGTGGCTGCTGCTGGCGCGCCGCACGCGGGATATTTCCGCGCGGCTCAATCTGCACACGATGCCGGAATTCCTTCAGGTGCGCTATTCCAGCAAGGCGCTCAAGTTTTTCGCCTGCCTGGTGATCTTTATCTTCCTCGTGCCCTATTCCGCTTCGGTCTATAAAGGGCTGGGTTCCATCGCCAAGGTGCTGCTGGGGATTGAGGATACGGTCTTCATGGTGATCATCGCTCTGCTTGCGGCGCTGCTGCTGATTTTTGGCGGTTATCTGGTGCAGGCGCGCGCGGATTTTGTGCAGGGCATCATCATGATGCTGGGTGTTGCGATGCTGATTTTCTTTGTCTTGCGCTCCGAAGCGGTGGGCGGTCTTGCCGGGCTGGCGCAATACGCCAAGACAGCGCAGGGGCTGCCCAAGCTCAGCGCTGCGCAGTGGTGGGCGCTGCTTTCGCTGGTGCTGATGACCAGCTTTGGCACCTGGGGCTTGCCGCACATGATCCAAAAATATTTTGGCATCCGCAGCGATTCCCACGCCAAGCGGGGCGTGGTGATTTCCACCGTATTTGCGCTGCTGGTGGCGGGGGGCGGTTACTTTATCGGTTCGCTTTGCCACATGTTCTTCACCGCCAAGGACTATGCCGGGATGGAGGCGGAATTTGGCGGAACCTTCAAGGATTTTATTATTCCTTCCATGCTGGAAAAAGCGCAGATTCCCTCCGTGCTGATGGGGATTGTGCTGGTGCTGCTGATTGCCGCTTCGGTCTCAACGCTCTGCTCGGTGACGCTGACGGCAAGCTCCACCCTGGTGCTGGATTTTTGGAAGAGCCTGCGCCCGAAGACGCCGGAAAAGAAGCTCAAGCTTGGCACAAAGCTGGTTTGTTTGGTGTTTGTGGCGGTTTCGTATTTTGTCGCCAACAGCCGCACGCCCATCCTTGACCTGATGAGCTATTCCTGGGGGATCATTTCAGGCTCCTTCCTTGCGCCCTATGTGCTTTCACTTTATTACAAGGGCACCAACAAGGTCGGCGCGTGGTGCGGTGTGCTGGCGGGCTTTGGCATTGCACTTGTGCCGGCGGTGAGCAAGGTGCTTACCCTGGCAAATGCGGGCGGCAAGACGGCGGAGACCCTTGCGGGTTATGGTCCGCAATTTGCCGTGGCTGCCATGGCGGTTTCTGTGCTGCTCTGCTTTGCGGTGAGCTTCGCCGCAAACGGCGGGAAAAAGAAGGTGGATAACCCGGCATTTTATCAGCAGGCGTGAAGCTTGAAACAAAAAAGATTTGCAACAATATTTGTTCGTGTATCATAAAGAACTGCATACGCCGGACGCGAGTTTCGTGCGGGACATGCTTTCCACTTTGAGGGCATTCGCGAATGGCATTTGTACCATTACGCCGCAAGCAAAGTTTTGCCAATGAGGGCGCAGTATTGCGCCAAAAAGACAAGCGATAATGGTACGACTTCGCTTGCAGAGCAATACCATCTTACAAAAGGAGCAGCCCATGCCCATTATTGATTTTCACGTCCACTGTTTTTCCCAACGGATCGCCGAACGGGCGGTGGGGCAGTTGGCACGCGTCAGCGGCGCACGCAATCCGCTGTATGATGGCACGCCGGAAGCCCTGCTTGCCACGATGGAGCGTTGCGGCGTGGATGAGGCGGTGATCCTCAACATCGCCACCAACCCCAAACAGCAGCGCGCGGTCAATGATTTTGCCATTGAAATCAACAACACACAGCCACGCCTGCACGGCTTTGGTTCCGTGCATCCGGATGCCCCGGACGCCATCGGTGAGCTTCGCCGGCTCAAAGCCGCCGGGATCAAAGGGGTCAAGTTTCACCCTGATTATCAGAACTTTTTCGTCAACGAAAGCCGGGTGTTCCCCCTCTACGAAGAAATTGCCCGGCTTGGGCTAATCACTGTATTCCATTCCGGCGTGGATATCGGTCTCCCCGATCCCGTTCACTGCCGCCCGGCGGCGCTGGCAGAGGTTCTGCCGCGTTTTGGCGGCGCACCGGTGATTGCGGCGCACTTCGGCGGCTATCTGCTTTGGGAGGAAGCTATGCTGGCTCTCTGCGGCACGGAGATCTATTTGGACACCTCCTACTCCGCCAAGCGCATTCCGCCGCCTTGGGGCAAGCGTTTGCTTGCGGCACACGACTCCGGGCGCATCCTCCTGGGCAGCGATTTGCCTTGGGCGGATCCGCGTGATGAACTGTATTTTCTGCGCGGTCTGACGGAGGATGAGGGCGTTCTTGCGGGAATTTTCGGCGGAAACGCGCAAAGGCTGCTGAAATAATTCGGGCCGCTCACCACAGCCATGGAAGGGATTGCATATGGCGCATTCTAAAAATCCTCCTCCGTCCGCGGTCACCCCAAACAACTCCGTTTCGCCGCAAAAATGATTGCATTCCTCTTGTATATTTGCTATAATTCTTGTGGTAACGATTTATATCTTTTTCAAGCAGGAGGAATATGCGCGTGAAACTGGCTTTCTCTTCCCTGGCCTGCCCGGAGCTGTCCTGGCAAGCAATGGCTGGCATGGCAAAGGACTTTGGCTTCCACGGCATTGAACTGCGCGGTCATGAGGGCAGCCCGGCAGAGGATCTGCGCAAGGCGCTGGAAAAACTGCGCACCGGCAGGCTGGAGATTGCCTGCGTATCCACAGGCAGCAGTCTGCAATACCCAAGCACCCGCGCGGCGGCATTGGAAGAGGCGCGGCAGGCGATCCTCCTGGCGCAGCAGCTGGGCGCTGGCTTTGTGCGCCTTTTGGCTGACCGCACCGCCGAACCCTGCGACCCGGTGGACGACGAAGATGTTGCGCAGGCGATCCGTTCCCTGCTTCCCTTGGCGCAAGAATGCGGCGTAACACTGCTGGTGGAAACCAACGGTGCGTTTTGTGATACCAAGCGTCTGGCGGCATTGCTGGGCAGTTTGGCAAGCGACAACGCCGCCGCGCTTTGGGATATTCATCATCCTTACCGCTTTGCGGGCGAAAGCCCCGCCCAAACCGTAGAAAATCTGGGCGCTTATATTAAATATGTCCATTGCAAGGATTCCGTCCTGGAAAACGGCGTACCGCGCTACCGGCTGATGGGCGAAGGCGATCTGCCCATGGAACAGTTTTTTCTTGCGCTGCGCTCCATCAACTTTGAAGGCTATCTTTCGTTGGAATGGCTCAAACGCTATGCGCCGGAGCTGGAGGACGCGGGGATTGTGTTCCCGCAGTTCGTCAATTACGTCGCCGGCTTCGTGCCGCCGGAGCAATGCGCGGTTCATCCGCTGCCGGACAATGCCCGCAAAACGGGAAAATACATCTGGCCCAAGGAAACGCTGATCGACCTGACCTTCTCGCAGTTGCTTGACCGCGTTGCGGAGGAATTCCCTGAGCAATATGCCCTGCGCTACACAGTGCTGGATTACAAACGCACCTACCGCGAATTCCGCAGCGAGGTGGATTTGTTTGCGCGCACACTGCTTGCCCTTGGCGTGCGCCCGGGAGATCATGTGGCAATCTGGGCGACCAATGTGCCGCAGTGGTTCCTCACCTTTTGGGCAAGCGTCAAAATCGGCGCGGTATTGGTGACGGTAAACACCGCCTATAAAATTCACGAGGCGGAATACCTGTTGCGGCAGTCGGACACCCACACCCTAGTAATGATCGAAGGGTACAAGGATTCCGACTATGCCGGAATCATTCGCGCCCTTTGCCCGGAGCTGGAATCACTGCAGCCCGGGCAACCGCTGCACTGCAAGCGTCTTCCCTTTCTTCGCAACATTGTCACCGTCGGCTTTTCGCTGCCCGGCTGCCACGATTGGGCGCAGGCGCTGGCGCGCAGCGCCGAAGTGCCGCAGGAGGAGGTTCTGCGCCGCGCGGCGGCGCTGCACAAGGACGAGGTTTGCAACATGCAGTATACCTCCGGCACCACCGGTTTTCCCAAAGGCGTAATGCTGACGCATTATAACATCGTCAACAACGGCAAAACCATCGGCGACGGCATGGATCTTTCTACGGCGGATCGGCTGATGATCCAGGTGCCGCTGTTCCACTGCTTTGGCATGGTGCTTGCCATGACCGCCGCCGTCACCCACGGCGCAACGATGTGCCCCATCCCCGCGTTTTCGCCCCGCCTGGGGCTGGATTGCATCAATCGGGAAAAAATCACTGCCTTTCACGGCGTGCCGACGATGTTCATCGCCATGCTGGGGCACCCGGACTTTGAAAAAACAGATTTCAGCCACATGCGCACAGGGATTATGGCGGGCAGCCCATGCCCAATCAAGGTGATGCGCGACGTAATCGACAAAATGCACATGACGGAAATCACCATCGTCTTTGGGCAGACGGAAGCCTCGCCGGGCTGCACGATGAGCCGCACGACAGATTCCATTGAAACCCGGGTGAATACCGTGGGCAGCGCGTTTTACGGCGTGGAATGCAAGATCGTTGATCCCGAGACCGGCGCGGAGCTGCCGGATAACACAGACGGGGAATTTGTTGCCAAGGGCTATAACATCATGCGCGGCTATTACAAAATGCCGGAAGCCACAGCCGCCGCCATTGACGCCGAGGGCTGGCTGCATACCGGCGATATCGCCCGGCGAGACACGGACGGGAACTACAAAATCACCGGGCGGATGAAGGACATGATCATCCGCGGCGGCGAAAATATTTATCCCAAGGAAATTGAGGACTTCATCTATACACACCCCAAGGTTTCGGACGTGCAGGTGGTCGGCGTGCCAAGCCGGCAATACGGCGAGGAAATCATGGCCTGGATCATCCTCAAGCCAAGCGAGGCTTCTTCGGCGGAAGAGATCCAGGGCTTTGTGCTCGCTCATATGGCAAAGCACAAATGCCCGCGCTATGTCCACTTCACGGACGCGTTCCCCATGAACGCCGCCGGAAAAATCCTCAAATATAAAATGCGTGAGCAGGCCGTGGAGCTGCTGGGGCTGCAAGCGGAAAACAAGATTGTGACGGCGTAAGCCGCCTCGCGCGGCTGTTCCGCGAATCAAAACTATTTGTGCGAAAGGAATCCCCATGCTCTATCACATTGAAAATGAAGCCCTGTTCGCAGCGATCGACAGCAAGGGTGCACAGTTGCATTCGCTCAAAAGCAGGAGCACAAAAACGGAATATCTTTGGCAGGGCAACCCTGCGGTCTGGTATGGGCAAGCGCCGGTGCTGTTCCCATTTGTGGGGCAGCTAAAAAATGGCAGTTTTTTTTATGACGGCAGGGAATACTTCATGAAAAAGCACGGCTTTGCCCGCATAAGCGAATTTCGTCCGCTGCAGGTACAGGGCGGCTGCGCGGAATTTTTGCTGGAAAGCAGCAGTGAAACGCTCCGCTGCTACCCCTTTGCGTTTTCTCTGCTGCTGCGCTATGAATTATGCGGCAGCACCTTGACCGCCACCGCCCAAGTAAAAAATACCGATGAAAAAGAAATGCTCTTTTCCAT
>JAISQZ010000187.1 GCA_031273905.1 Oscillospiraceae bacterium
CGAGGTCACCAAGCCCGAAACTATCAATTACCGCACCCAAAAGCCCGAACGCGACGGACTCTTTTGCGAGAGGATTTTCGGGCCCACGAAGGACTGGGAATGCCATTGCGGAAAATACAAGCGGATGCGCTACAAGGATAAAATTTGCGAGCGCTGCGGCGTGAAGGTGACCAAGGCGAAGGTGCGCCGCGAGCGCATGGGGCACATTGAGCTGGCCGCGCCGGTTTCTCACATTTGGTATTTCAAGGGCATCCCTTCCCGCATGGGGCTGATGCTGGATATTTCCCCGCGCAACCTGGAAAAGGTGCTCTATTTTTCGATGTATATCGTCACTGACCCGGGAGACACGCCGCTGGTGAAGGGGCAGACGCTCGACGAAAAGACCTATGCCGAATACAGGATGCGTTACGAAAACGATTTCCAGGCGGGCATGGGCGCGGAGGCGATCCGGCAGCTGCTTTCGGAGGTGGATTGCGCACAGCTTTCCAAGGAGCTGCGCGGCGAATTTGAAACCGCCTCCGGGCAAAAGCGCGCAAAGCTGCTCAAGCGCCTGGAGGTTGTGGAGGCCTTTTTGCAGTCAAGCAACCGTCCGGAATGGATGGTGCTTGATGTGGTGCCGGTAATTCCGCCGGAAATCCGCCCCATGGTGCAGCTTGACGGCGGGCGCTTTGCCACTTCGGATCTCAACGACCTTTACCGCCGTGTGATCAACCGCAACAACCGCTTGCAAAAGCTGCTGGAGCTGGGCGCACCGGAGATCATCGTGCGCAACGAAAAGCGGATGCTTCAGGAAGCGGTGGACGCGCTGATTGACAACGGCAGGCGCGGCAGACCCGTTACCGGGGCGAACAACCGCGCGTTCAAATCGCTTTCCGATATGCTCAAGGGAAAGCAGGGGCGTTTCCGTCAAAATTTGCTGGGCAAGCGCGTGGATTATTCCGGGCGTTCCGTGATCGTGGTCGGCCCGGAGCTTAAGATTTATCAGTGCGGGCTGCCCAAGGAGATGGCGCTGGAGCTATTCAAGCCCTTTGTGATGAAGCGCTTGGTGGAAACCGAAAAGGCGGGCAACGTCAAATCCGCCCGTAAAATGGTGGAACGCTCCCACGCGGAGGTTTGGGACGCGCTGGAGGTTGTGATTGAAGATCACCCCGTGATGCTCAACCGTGCGCCGACGCTGCACCGCCTTGGTATCCAGGCATTTGAGCCTGTTCTGGTGGAAGGACGCGCCATCAAGCTGCATCCCCTGGTTTGCACCGCGTTCAACGCGGATTTTGACGGCGACCAGATGGCGGTGCACGTGCCGCTTTCCGCGGAAGCGCAGGCAGAGGCCCGCATCCTGATGCTGGCGGCGAACAACCTGCTCAAGCCTTCCGACGGGCGCCCCGTCACTGTGCCGACGCAGGACATGGTGCTGGGTTCTTATTACCTCACCTACATCCGCCCGGGCGCGAAGGGCGAGGGCAAGGCTTTTTCCAGCATTGGGGAAGCACAAATGGCATATGACGAAGGCGACCTTGATCTTCACGCGCGCGTAAAAATCCGCATGACGCGCGAGGCGGGAGGCAAGGCGGTTTCAAAGCTGGTGGAAACCACGCTTGGGCGCGTGATCTTCAATGAACCCATTCCGCAGAGCCTTGGCTTTGTAGATCGCTCCGACCCGGAAAACGACTTTCAGCTGGAAGTGGATTTTCTCGTTAACAAATCGGCGCTGGGCAAGATTATTGATCGCTGCATCCGTGTGCACGGTACCTCGGCGGCGGCGGAGGTGCTGGATAAAATAAAATCCCAGGGCTATCTCTATTCCACCCGTTCCGGCATTACCGTCGCTGTCAGCGACGCGACCATCCCCCCGGAAAAGGCGGAGCTGATTGAACGCACGGAAGAAAAAATTCAGGAAATCGCGCGGCAGTATAACCGTGGCTTTTTCTCCAACGCGGAGCGTTCCGAGCGCACCATCACCGCTTGGGAGGAATGCACGAAGCGCGTGGCGGACGCGCTGCGCCAGAATTTTGATGAGTATAATCCCATCAATATGATGCTGCGCTCTGGTGCGCGCGGCAACGACAGCCAGCTGCGCCAGTTGGCGGGGATGCGCGGCTTGATCGCCAACACCGCCGGCAAGACGATTGAAATTCCCATCCGCGCGAACTACCGCGAGGGCTTGAATATTCTGGAATACTTCATTTCATCGCGCGGCGCGAGAAAGGGCTTGGCGGATACCGCCATCCGCACCGCGGATTCCGGCTATCTGACCCGCCGCCTGGTGGATGTTTCACAGGACGTGATCATTCACGAAAATGACTGCGGCTGCACGGACGGTTCCTTGGTGCACGACATCTTCGCAGACGGGCGCAGGATCGTTACCCTGGAGGAACGCCTGACCGGACGCTTCCTACTGGAGGATTTGACGGACGGGGCGACCGGCGCAGTGCTCCAAAGCAAGGACGAAATGATGTCGGAAGAGAGCGCCGGGTTGGTGGCGAAATATGTGCGCGACAACACGGAAAAAGGGACGCAGCCTTCCATCCGTATCCGCTCCCTGCTCACCTGCGCGGCGCAGCGCGGCGTCTGCATCAAGTGCTATGGCGCGAATCTTGCTACGGGCGATCCCGTTACCGTGGGC
>JAISQZ010000213.1 GCA_031273905.1 Oscillospiraceae bacterium
GATTCGCGCTATATTCCGCAGGACGTGGTGCCCTCCCTGCCCGACCGCCTGCGCGCCGCTGCCGTGGGAAGCTTCCGCGAAACAGCGCAGGGCTTGCTGCGCCAGGGCAAGCTTTCCGTGCGCTTTTTGGTCAACGACGCAAAGGTGACCGATCACCATGCCATTTTGCCCACGGAGGAAAGCCCGAATTTTGCTAGGCTCAGCCGCGAGGAAGGGCATATTTATGACTTGGTTGTGCGGCGTTTTTTGGCGGTGCTCAGCGCCCCGCACGAATATGATGCGCTGCGCGTGCGCCTGCAAATCGGCGGGCATAGCTTCTTCGCCGCCGGAAAAACAGTAAGGCAGGCGGGCTGGAGAGCCGTTTATGGCAATCTAGCGGAAGAGGAGGACGGCGCGGAAGCTGAATCCGGGCAGAGCGGACAGGTTCTTCCGCCGCTGGCGCAGGGCGCGGTGCTTGTTCCAAGCGCCATTACCCTGCAGGCAGGCAAAACAAAACCACCCGCCCGTTACACGGAAGCTACGCTCCTCACCGCGATGGAAAACCCGCCGGGGCTGCCCGCAAGCTCCGCCCCCTGCCTTCTGCCTCCTGCGCTTGGCACACCCGCCACACGAGCGGATATCATCGAAAAGCTCTTGGATGCGTTTTATGTGGAACGCAGGGGAAAAGAACTCGTCCCCACCGCCAAAGGGAAACAACTGATCCAGATCGTGCCGCAGGAACTCAAATCCGCCGCGCTCACCGCGCAATGGGAACAGCAACTAGCGCTGATTGCCCAGGGCAAAACACAGGCGGAGCGCTTTACCGGCGAAATGCGCACCTATGCCGCAAAGCTCGTCAGCGAAACCATTGCGTCAGATGCAAAATATATACATGAAAACCTTACACAGGAGCGCTGCCCGGAATGCGGCAAGCAGCTGTTGGATGTCAACGGCAAAAAAGGCAGGATGCTCATTTGCCAGGATCGCGGCTGCGGTTTTCGCAAATCACTCAGCGTCATCACCAACGCGCGCTGCCCGGAATGCCACAAAAAGCTGGAGCTGCGCGGCGACGGCGAAAAACGCAGCTTCTTTTGCGTTTGCGGCTTCCGCGAGCGCCTTGCGGATTTTGAAAAGCGCAGGGAAGCCACCGGCGCAAACAAGCGCGAAACCGAGCGCTTTTTGCAAACACAGCAAAAGGAAACGCGTTCCACCTTGGGGGACTTGTTCAGCAAGCTGTCGGAATAAGCTGTCGAAGCGCAGCGTCCGCGCTTGCTCCTAAGCTGCGCAAAGTCAAAAAAACTGCCAAAAAAATCAAGCAAGGAAGCTGCAATCCAATGATCACACCAGCCCTAAGCCCCCTCCAGCAAAAGGCCCGCCGGATCACCGCCCTGCTCAAAGAAGCCTATCCCCAAGCGCTCTGCTCGTTGGAAGCGCAAACACCCTTCCAGCTGCTGGTTGCCACCCGGCTTTCCGCGCAGTGCACGGACGCGCGTGTCAATTTAATCACGCCCGCGCTGTTTGCCGCATACCCTACACCGGAGATGATGGCGCAAGCGAAGGTGGAAACCATCGAAGCTATGATCCGCTCCTGCGGATTCTTCCGCACAAAGGCGCGGGATCTGATCGCGCTTTCACGGGAGCTTTGCGAACGGCACAGCGGCGAGGTGCCGGCTTCCATGGAAGCGCTCACCGCGCTTTCCGGTGTTGGGCGCAAAACGGCGAACCTCATCCTGGGCGATGTGTTCGGTCTGCCCGCCGTGGTGGCGGACACCCACGTGATCCGCATCACCAACCTCCTCGGTCTAACCTGCCGCAAGGAACCGGAGCAGGTGGAAGCGCAGCTACGCGCACTGCTGGCTCCGGAGGAGAGCAACAATTTTTGCCACCGCATTGTGCTGCACGGGCGGGCAGTGTGCGTCGCCCGCCGCCCGCAGTGCGCGGTCTGTGTACTGAAAGAGGATTGCAGCTTTTTGGCACAAGCTGGAAAAATATCATAAATATCAAGGATTGTCCCCCGCATATACTTACAGCAGACCAAGCGGAAAGGCTGATGGTATGCTGCATTTTCTTTTGGAAATCCTCTCGAACCGTTTTCTTTTGTTCGCCCTGCACCTCAACAACACCGGCTCCTTCCCTTCGCCCCTGAACGCCGCCGAGGAGCACGAATGCCTGCTCGCCTGCGCTGCGGGCGACCGCGCCGCGCGGGATAAGCTGATTGAACACAACCTGCGTTTGGTTGTCCACGTGATCAAGAAATATTACGCCAGCTGCGCGGAGCAGGACGACCTGATTTCCGTTGGCACCATTGGTCTGATCAAGGCAATCAATACCTTTAATGTGGAAAAGGGAGCGCGGCTCGCAACTTATGCGGCGAGATGTATTGACAATGAAATCCTCATGTATTTCCGCAATCAAAAAAAGACCGCTCAGGATGTTTCCATGAGCGATCCCATTGATGTGGACAACGAAGGCAATCCCCTGACGCTGATGGATGTCATAAGCATTGACGACACCATTTCCGATGAAATTGATCTGAAAATCAAGGTCGAAAAGCTGTATGAATATCTTGGGCAAATGAAGGAATCCCGTGAAAAGGAAATTCTGATCCTGCGCTATG
>JAISQZ010000036.1 GCA_031273905.1 Oscillospiraceae bacterium
CGCCGAATATCTTTCGCCTTTGCTTGCCGCGGCGCAAAAGGCGGATCAAATCAGCGAAGCGGTCGCCAAAAAGCTGAGCGATACCTCGCACCCGCAGGGTGTGTTCGCGGTATTTGCCCTGCCGGAGGAAACGCCCGGGTTGGCGGAGCCGTTCTGGCGAGCGGGCGGCGTTTACCTTGCGCTGGAGGGAATCCAGGATCCTGGCAACCTCGGCGCGGTTGCCCGCACGGCGGAGGCTCTGGGTGGCGCAGGGATTCTGCTGGGCGGCGGCTGCGACCGCTTTCATCCCAAGGCGCAGCGTGCCGCAATGGGCGCACTGCTGCGCCTGCCGCTGCTGACCGCCGAAGATTTTTGTGCGCAGCTGGGCAGCGCACGCGCGGCGGGGCTTGCGGTTCTTGCGGCGCTGCCGGATCAAAGCGCCGTGCCGCCGGCGGAGGTTCGAACGCCCGGGCGGGGCGCGGTGCTGGTCATCGGCAACGAGGGCGCGGGTTTGAGTGAAGCCGCAATTGCCGCGTGTGCGCAGCGTGTGACGATCCCTATGCGCGGGTGCGCCCAGTCCCTCAACGCCGCAGCCGCGGCAACCATTCTGCTTTGGGAGCTGCTCAAATAACGGTTGCCCCCGCATCCGTAAGAAGGGCGTGTTTGTTGGATGGATACGGTTTATTGGCTTTGGCTGCAAAACGCGCTTGGCATTTCCTCCTCCTTGCGCACGCAGGAAATTACAGGCGCTTTTCAGGGTGCGCGGCATATATATGAAAGCAGTGAATATGAACGCCGCATTTCCGGCGTGTTCACCAATTTGCAGCTTTCGCGCCTAGAAAAAACCGCGCTTTCCGGTGCGCAGGCAAGCCTGGAGGAATGCAAGCGGCATTCGCAGCATATTCTGACACCGCAGGATGCGGCCTATCCCGCCAAGCTGCGGGAATTGATGAATTATCCGCTCGCGCTTTATGTGATGGGATCATTGGACTGCCTGCAGCGGCATCTGGGTATTGCGATGGTAGGTACGCGGCGTGCCAGGCGGCTGAGCGTTGATATCGCCGCGCGTCTGAGCGCCTCACTGGTACGCGCAGGCTGTGTGATCGTCAGCGGCGGCGCCTTGGGTGTGGACAGCGCAGCGCACCGGGGCGCACTTGCCGCAGGCGGGCAGACCATTGCGGTGCTTGGCTGCGGGATGCCCACAGAGTATCTGCCGGAAAACCGTGCCTTGCGTGAGGCGATCGTCAGGCGCGGGGCGCTCGTTACGGAATATCCGCCCGGGACACCGGCGCTGGGTCATCATTTCCCCACGCGCAACCGGATCATTTCCGGGCTTTCCGTGGGAACGGTTGTGGTGGAAGCGGGGGAGCGCAGCGGTTCGCTGATTACGGCGGAATGCGCTGCGGAGCAGGGGCGCGATGTGTTTGCGGTGCCGGGCGAAACCTTCAATTCCGCCTATATGGGTGCGAACAAGCTGATCCGCGAGGGCGCGAAGCCCGTGTTTGCCGCCACGGATATTCTGGAGGAATATGAGCTGCTCTATCCCGAGCTGCTCAATATGCGCGGCGCGGAACGGGATCTGGAACGGCAAAGCCTAGATCCGGATCAAGTGCCGGTTATGACGCGCGCACCGCGCAAGGCAAAGCCCGCCAGGCGGCGGGAAGCGGTTGCCCCGGCGCCGCCGGAAGCGCTGCCTGCGGCTGCCGCGCCGGGGCGGGATTTATCCGCTCTGGAGCAGGCGCTTGTGCGTTTGCTGGAACAGGAAGCGCAGCACATCGACGCGATTGTCAAACGAAGCGGGCAAAGCCTTGGCGCCGTGTTCACTGCGCTGACCGACCTGGAGATGGACGGAATGATCCGGCAGCTCCCGGGGAAATTATATATATCAAACGTTAAGCCATCGGAGGAAACATGTCAAAGCTGATTATCGTCGAATCGCCGGCAAAGGCGAAGAGCATCCAAAAATACCTGGGCAAGGGCTACGAGGTCGCCTCCTCTATGGGGCACGTCCGCGACCTGCCCGCCGCCAGGCTCAGTGTGGATGTGAACAACGACTTTGCCCCAAAATATGTGGTGCTCAAGGAAAAGGAAAAGCTGGTCAAGGATTTGCAGCAAAAGGCGGCAAAAAGCGACCAGGTCTTTCTTGCCACCGACCCGGACCGCGAGGGGGAAGCAATCTCCTGGCACCTTGCCAACCTGCTCCGGTTGGATTTGAAGCAGGAAAACCGCGTTGCCTTCAATGAAATCACCAAGACCGGCGTTCTGGGCGGCATGGCGCATCCGCGGCGTGTGGATATTGATTTGGTCAACGCGCAGCAGGCGCGGCGCATCCTTGACCGCCTGGTGGGCTACAGGCTTAGCCCCTTCGTTTCGCAGAAGATCCGCCGCGGGCTTTCCGCGGGGCGGGTGCAAAGCGTTGCGTTGCGGCTGATTGTGGATCGCGAGCAGGATATCCGCGCCTTCCGGCCGGAGGAATATTGGTCCATTGAAGCAAAGCTGCTCAACAGCGCCCGGCGCACTGTTACCGCCAGCTTTTTGGGTGACCAAAGCGGCAAGGTCGCCCTGAAAAACAAGGAAAAAACCGATGCCATCCTTGCCCGGCTGCAAAACGCGCAGTTTTGGGTGGCGCAGATCAAAAAAGGGCAGCGCAAACAAAATCCCGCGCCGCCCTTCAACACCTCCACCTTGCAGCAGGAGGCCTCCCGCCGCCTGGGCTTCCAGGCGCAGCGCACCATGCGCGTGGCGCAGGAGCTTTATGAGGGCGTGGAGGTGCCGCAGCTTGGTACAATGGGTCTGATCACCTATATGCGAACCGATTCCCTGCGCATTTCCGACGAAGCGCGTGCGCAGGCCGCCGAATTTATCACCGAAGCCTACGGCAAGCAGTATCTTCCCGCGCAGCCGCGCTTCTATAAATCCCGCGCCAACGCGCAGGACGGGCACGAGGCCGTTCGTCCAACCCTTCCGTCGCTGACGCCCGCGCAGGTGAAGGGCAGCCTTAGCCCGGATCAGTTCAAGCTTTATGATTTGATCTGGAAGCGTTTTTTGGCAAGCCTGATGGCAAGCTGCATCCAGGATACCGTCAAGGCGACGATTCTGGCGGCCAACCAAGCGGAACGCCAGCAGGGCAGGCACCTGGTTTTCACCGCCTCCGGCTACACCGTGCGTTTTGACGGCTTTACCGCCCTTTATGTGGAAACAAAGGACGAGGAGGAGGATGAGGAAAAGGACGGCAAGCTTCCGGCGCTCAGGGAAGGTGAGGCGCTCGCCCTCAAGGAGCTTCTGCCGGGGCAGCACTTCACCCAGCCGCCCGCGCGTTTTACCGAAGCTTCGCTGATCAAGGCGCTTGAAGAAAGCGGCGTAGGGCGACCGAGCACCTACGCAACGATCATCAGCACCATTTTGCACCGGGGCTATGTCAGTCGGCAGGCAAAGGTGCTTTCTCCCACGGAGCTGGGCGAGGCGCTGACCTCCTTGCTCAAGGATCGCTTTCCGAATATCGTCAACGTGAAGTTCACCGCGCAGCTGGAGGATTCCTTGGACGAGGTGGGCAGCGGCAGGACGGATTATATCGCGCTGCTGCACAGCTTTTATGATGATTTCGACGCAACACTCAGCCGCGCCAAGGAAGAGATGAAGGACGTCAAAATTAAACTGGAAGAGGATCAGACGGATATTCCCTGCGATAAATGCGGGCGCATGATGGTGATCAAGACGGGGCGCTACGGGCGCTTCCTTGCCTGCCCCGGCTTCCCTGAATGCAAGAACGCCAAGCCGCTGGTTGTGGAATCCAAGGCGCGCTGCCCCGTCTGCGGCGAGACCGTGGTGCAGCGCAAATCCAAAAAGAGCGGAAGAACCTTTTACGGCTGCGCCGCTTGGCCGAAATGCGAATTTGTTACATGGCACACGCCAACGGACGAAGCTTGCCCCAAATGCGGCAAAAGCCTGTTCCTTCAGCGCGGCGGCACAAAATGCTGCCTTAACGAGGGCTGCGGCTATACGGCAAAAGCGGAAAAGAAGAACTGACGGAACACCGTTTCGGGAGAAAAGATGCAAGACGTACAGGTGCATGTGATCGGCGGGGGCTTTGCGGGCGTGGAAGCGGCGGTGCTGCTGGCACGCGGGGGAATCCGCGTGCGTTTGAGCGAGATGAAGCCCCTGCGCTTTTCACCCGCGCACAGCAGCGCGGAACTGGCGGAGCTGGTTTGCTCCAATTCCTTCAAAGCCGTGCGCACAGAAAGCGCCGCCGGCTTGCTCAAGGAGGAAATGCGGCGGCTGGGTTCGCTTTGCCTGCAGGTAGCGGCGCGGGCGCAGGTGCCGGCGGGTGGTGCGCTGGCGGTGGACCGCGGCGAATTTTCACGCCTGATCACGCAAGCGGTGGAAGCCGAGCCGAATATCCGCCTGTGCCGCGAGGAAATCACGCGGCTGCCGGAGGAAGGGCTTGTGATCGTCGCGGCGGGACCTTTGGCCTCAGAAGCGCTCAGCGGAAGCATTGCGGCGCTGTGCGGCGAAGGGCTGCGCTTCTATGACGCGGCGGCCCCCATCATCACTGCGGAAAGCGTGGACAAAAGCCGTGCCTTTACCGCTTCGCGCTATGACCGCGGCGGGGAGGAGGATTACCTCAACTGCCCGCTGGAACTGGAAGCGTACGAAGCCTTTTGGGAAGCCCTGGTGAGCGCCGAACGCGCCAGGACGCACGAATTTGACGTCTATGAGGGCTGCATGCCCATTGAGGTGCTTGCGGCACGCGGCAAGGATGCCATCCGCTATGGACCGATGAAGCCCGTAGGTCTGCGCGACCCGGCAACCGGAAAGCGCCCCTGGGCGCTGCTGCAATTGCGCAGGGAAAACCGAGCGGGCAGTTTATATAATCTGGTCGGCTTTCAAACCAACCTGAAGTTCGGTGAGCAGCGGCGGGTGTTTTCCATGATCCCCGCGCTGCGCCGGGCGGAATTCGTCCGCTATGGCGTGATGCACCGCAACACCTTCCTGGACGCACCCCGTCTTTTGGATGCGGATCTGCAATGCAGGCGCAGGCGCGGGCTTTATTTTGCCGGGCAGATCACCGGGGTGGAGGGCTACATGGAATCCGCGGCCTCCGGCCTCCTTGCGGGGCGCAACGTGCTGCGTGCGCTGCAAGGGAAAGCGCCGCTGCGCCTGCCGCCCACGACGATGCTCGGTGCGCTTTGCCGCTACAGCAGCGACAAGACGATAACGAATTTCCAGCCCATGGGGGCGAATTTTGGGCTGCTGCCGCCGCTTGCCGCGCACATCCGGGACAAGCGTCAGCGCTATGAAGCCCTTGCCGCACGGGCAATTGCGGATTTGAACCGGTATTTGAGCGAAGAAGAGGAGAGATAGCAATGAGGATTATTCTGGATGCCTTTGGCGGGGATAACGCACCCCTTGCGGCGCTGGAAGGCGCACGCCTGGCGGCGGACAAGCTGCCCGGGCTGAAGCTGATTCTGGCGGGCAGGCAAGAAGAAATGGAACGGTGTGCGCAGGCGCACAGGATTGCGCTTGACGGCTTTGATTTTTTGGAAGCGCCGCATGTCTTCAAAATGGAGATGGAGCCAACCACCATCCTGAAGGAAAATAGCGACACTTCCATGGCGGCGGGGCTGAAGGCCTTGGCGGAAGGGAAGGGCGACGCGTTCATCAGTGCCGGTTCCACAGGTGCGCTGCTGGTGGGGGCAACGCTGTTTGTCAAGCGGATTCGCGGGGTGCGCCGCGCGGCGATCGCCGCGGTGCTGCCCACGCCCAAGCGCCCGTTTTTGCTGCTGGATTCCGGCGCGAACACCGAATGCACGGCGGAGATGCTGGAAAACTTTGCGCTGCTGGGCAGTGTCTATATGCAAAAGGTGGTCGGCGTGGAGAGACCGGAGGTGGCGCTGGTGAACATCGGCACAGAGGAAAATAAGGGCGGCGCCCTGCGCCAGGAAGCGTTCGCCAGGCTCAAGGCGAACGGGCGCATCCATTTCACAGGCAACATCGAAGCCAGGGAACTTCCCGGGGGCAACTGCGACGTCGCTGTGGCGGATGGCTTCACCGGGAATATTGTGCTCAAGCTTTTTGAGGGGCTTTCCAGCATGCTGCTGGGGCTGATCAAGGGTGTGTTCACGAAAAATCCCATCACAATGCTTGGCGCGGCGCTGGTCTCAAAGGGTCTGCGCGGCATAAAAAAGCAAATGGATTATTCCGAATACGGCGGTGCGCCGCTGCTGGGAATCAATGGGATTGTGATCAAGGCGCACGGCTCTTCCAATGCCAAGGCGATTTTCAACGCGGTTCGTCAGGCGCAGCGCTGCGCGGAACAACGCGTGGTGGAAACAATTAAGGAGAATTTACAGCCATGAATGCAGAACAATTGCAGGAAGCCATCGGCTACCGTTTTCGTCAGCCCGCGCTGCTGGAAAACGCACTGAGCCATTCTTCCTTTGCCAATGAACAAAAAAGCCCCCTCGGGAGCAATGAGCGTCTGGAATTTTTGGGTGATTCCGTGCTGGGCTTCATCGCGGCGGAATATTACTACAAGCGCTACCCCAACCGCCCGGAGGGGGATCTGACAAAGCTGCGTGCGTCCTCTGTCTGCGAACCTGCGCTGTGCGCTTACGCCAAGGGCTTGGGTCTGGGTGAAGCGCTGCTGCTCGGGCGCGGCGAGCTTGCCGGCGGCGGGAATGAACGCCCCTCCATCCTTGCGGACGCGTTTGAGGCGCTGCTTGCGGCGATCTATCTGGATGGCGGGATGGAGGCCGCCAAGCGCTTTGTTCTGCCCTTCCTCAAAGAGGGAACCGCACAGCCCAAAATGGTGGATAGCAAAAGCAAGCTGCAAACGATTGTGCAGCAATCGCCGGACGAGTCGGTGGATTATATTT
Organism: Oscillospiraceae bacterium; assembly: GCA_031273905.1. Taxonomy (GTDB): domain Bacteria; phylum Bacillota; class Clostridia; order Oscillospirales; family Acutalibacteraceae; genus WRMQ01. The sequence goes on from JAISQZ010000036.1 coordinate 6,855, forward strand.
TGGTGGAGGAAAGCGGACCCGACCACAACAAGCGCTTCGTGGTGGAGGTGCGGCTGCATTCCAACGTCCTTGGCGTGGGCATTGGCTCCAGCAAAAAAACAGCCGAGCAGGCCGCCGCGTGGGAGGCTCTGCGGCTGATGGGCTGCTAAGCGGAGCAACATAAGTAAGACGGCGTGTTTTTTCCTTGCTTGCAAAAAAACGTTCGCAAAATCCGTCATTTCATCCCATGCATACAGGTTCTTTGATTTTAAACGGTAGATGAGGTGGTACCATGACCTACAATTTTTCCAGACGAATTTCTTCCCTTGCGCCCTCGGCGATCCGGGAAATCCTCAAGGCGGCCTCGCAGCCGGGGGTGATCTCCTTCGCGGCGGGGAATCCCGCGCCGGAAGCCTTCCCCGTTGAGGCGGTGCGCGAAATTTCCGCAAGGCTTTTCGCAGACCGCCCGGTGGATTGCCTGCAATATGGCATTACGGAGGGATATGCCCCGCTGCGCGCGCGCGTCAGAACCGCGCTTGGCGAACAGCTGCACTGCGGCGAGGGTTTTGATGAACTGATCATCACCTCGGGTGCGCAGCAGGTGATGGATTTGGCGGCAAAGGCGCTTTGCAACGAGGGGGATACGGTGCTTGCGGAAAGCCCCTCCTTTATCGGCTCGCTCAATACCTTCCGCTCCTACGGGCTGCGGCTGCGCGGCGTGCCCCTGCAAGAAGGCGGCATGGATCTTGACGCGCTGGAAGCCCTGCTGCAAAGCGAAAGAAACGTCCGCTTTATTTACACCATCCCGAATTACCAAAACCCCTCAGGCGTGACGATGCCGGAAGAAAAGCGGCGGAGGCTTTACGCCCTGGCGCTGCAATACGGCGTTTTGATCCTGGAGGATAACCCCTATGGCGAGCTGCGTTACGAGGGGGAGGCTTTGCCCTGCATCAAAAGCATGGATACGGAAGGCATCGTGATTTACGCCGGTTCCTTTTCAAAAATTCTCGCCCCGGGCATCCGTGTGGGTTATTGCCTTGCCCCGCGGGAGATCATTGCCAAAATGACCGTCTGCAAGCAGGTGAGCGATGTGCATACGCCCATTTTTTCGCAGCTTTTGGTGGACGAATGGATGAAATCCTATGATGTTGCGGCGCATATCAAAAAAATCCGTGCGCTTTATCGCGCAAAGCTGGCGCTGATGTGCGGCGGCTTGGAGGAAAGCGGCGCGGCGGCGGTTTTGCGCTTCCGGCGGCCGGCCGGCGGCTTGTTCCTTTGGTGCGTACTGCCAAAGGAGGTTGATATGCTTAAGTTTGCCGGGCGCACGGCGGAATGCGGCGTTGCGGTGGTGCCGGGTTCCGCCTTCGCCGTGGAAGCGTCGGATCCCATCAATGCCGTCCGCCTGAATTTTTCGACCCCGGCGGATAGCCAGCTGCGCCGCGGCGTGGAGATTCTGGGCGAAGTGGTAAAGGCGGGCATTTGATGAAGGAAATTGAGCTGTTCTGCGACGGCGCGTGCTCCGGTAATCCGGGTCCCGGCGGCTGGGGAACCATTTTGCGCTGGAATGAGCACGAAAAGGAGCTTTCCGGCGGGGAAGCGGATACAACGAACAACCGCATGGAGCTGACCGCCCTGATTGAGGGGCTAAAACACTTGAAGGAGCCGTGCCGCGTGACGGTTTATACCGATTCCTCTTATGTTGCCGATGGCATCAATAAAGGCTGGGCACTTTCCTGGAAGCGCCGGGGCTGGATCAAAAGCGACAAAAAACCCGCGCGCAACCCGGAGCTTTGGGAAGCGCTGCTCACGGAACTGGCGCGGCATGAGGTGCAGATCCATTGGCTGCGCGGGCACGCGGGGCACCCGGAAAACGAACGCTGCGACGCCTTGGCGGTCGCGGCGGCGCGGCGGTACAAAAAATGAGCCTTGGCGCGGCGGCGCAGAAACGCATCAGATGGAGTAATCCAGCTCCATGCGCTGCCGGTCCTCCTCCGCAAGGTCGGCGATGGTGAACTGATCCACATAGCGCGTGATCACTTGATAAAGCCCCGCCCAAAACGGGCGCGTAGGGCAGTGGGGGATCGCGGCGCAGCTATCCTGCTCCAAGCAGTCCAGCGGAGAAAGGCTGCCCTCCGCCAGGCGCAGGATATCGCCCACAACGGTTTCCTCCGGCGCTTTTGCCAAGCGGTAGCCGCCCTGCTGCCCGCGCAGCGAAAGCACATAGCCCGCTTTCTGGAGCATCCCGATGATCTGCTCCAGATATTTTATTGTGATGTTTTGCCGGTGTGCGATTTCTTTGAGCGAGATGAACTCCCCCGTATTATGCAGAGCGAGGTCGATCATTACGCGCAGGGCGTAGCGCCCCTTTGTTGAAACCTTCACAGTTTGCTCAATCCTCCGTCATATAGCAATTTTGCCGAGTATTTGCGCGAGCCTGTGCGTGTATGCCTGTGCCAGCGGCAACGGCTCAAAACGGGTGGAATATTGCCCGATACCGTGGGTATCCCCCTGCGCAAAATCGACGGCGCCGCTGCGCCGCGTCATGCGCATCAGGCAATCCCGCGCCGCTTTTGCCCGCTGCAAAAACAGCGCCGCGCTTTCGTGCTGTTCTTCGGGCAGCTCTTGCACCAGTATGGCAAGCGCTGTGCCCAGCAACGCGGTGGCGGAGCTTTCCGGACGGTTGGAGGCCAAAAACAAATGGCTCCATCCGCCACCCTCCGTCTGGTAACGCAGCATGGTTTGCGCCGCCTCAATCGCCCGTTCCCGCAGCCAAGCGCGGTCAGCCGGATCCCCGGCGGCTTCCAGGCTTTCACTGAGCGCGAGAAGCAAAAAACCACAGCCCCGCCCCCAGCCGTATACACCCAGCGGCGCAGCGTTGGCTTCCGCAAAGGAATGCACCGGCAGACCGGTTTCAGGATGAATGCCGCGTGCCAAGTATTCCGCCAATTGCCGTTTTGACAGAGCCGCATACCGCGCGTCTCCGGAATGCGCGGCATAGCGGAACAGAAAGGGGCAGACCATCCAAAGGCTATCCACAAGGCGCAGGTCGCAGATGTTTTCGGCATAAGGCAGGGTGCCTGCCCCCGCGCGGTTCAGCAGTGATTGCGCAAAAACGGAAAGCCAGCCGTTTTCGTCCGGCGGACCGTCAAAAAGCAGGCGGGCGTTCGCATACACACCGGCGCTGACCGATGAAAACGCCGCAATTTTTTCCGGGCACTCCTTTTGACGGGGCGGCAACCCCAGCGAAGCTTGCAGCGCGGCACCGTGCCAAAACTGAAGGGCAGGGCTACTATACTGTCCGCACAGGCGTTTGAGCAGCGTCAGATGATTTTGGTCGCTTATGGGGATGGCGGGCAGGCGCTTCCATTGCAGCAACGTCTGCCGGAAGACCTTTTCCTGCCAAGCCTCCGCCGATGACCAGCGCCCGATGTGGATGCGCCGGATCCAGTGCAAAAATACGGGCGCGGCGTCCGCGAGCAGGAGCGCCGCCAGCGCGGCATTGAGCAGGAGGGAAGCAAAAACTGCCAAGCGCGGCACCCTTTCTTTACGATATGCTTTCCCCTATATCATACCATGTTTCTCGGAATTATGCAAGGGGAAAATGCAAAAGCCGCGCTTGTTGTGAGCAAACGCGGCTTCGCCGATAAACCCGGGGGACTGCCGTTACGCCGCAGGCGCTTCTCCAATTAAAAGCTGAATGAATTCATAGGCTCCCACAAAAAAGCGCGCAACGCTTTCCATTGCATCCACAATCATTTCGGCAGTCGCAGCAGGGATACCAAAGGTGGACAGCATATCAGAAATGATGCCCATCACAACCTCCACTTGGCATTTACCCCCTTTCGCTTTAAAACTTGCGCGGCTGTGCGCAAAGGATAACCACGCTACTTTTTCATTATAGCAATTTATCCGGAAATGTCAAGAGAAAATGTCGCCCATCCACAAAACCCGAAAATGTAAAGAACACGGCTCCCGCATTTACTTTTTCAAATCATGAGAAAGGGGGTCACCCAAAATGACGCGGTTCAAAAAGGATTCATCCCAACCGGCCAATTTGCGACGACTTTTGATGCTAACGCGCCC
>JAISQZ010000038.1 GCA_031273905.1 Oscillospiraceae bacterium
ATCCCCAGCGCCCGGGCATGCTCTATCTCACGGATGGCACTCACGCCGTTATCCACTGTAATGATCAGCTTTGTGCCGCGCTCGTGCAGCACATCAACCGCCGCCATATTCAAGCCGTAGCCCTCTTTTTGGCGATCCGGCAGGTAATGGGAAAGCGCCTTTGTACGGGTGGAAAGATATTGATAAAGCAGCGCCGTGGCGCAGACGCCGTCACAATCATAATCACCGAAGACGGTGATGTGCTCCCCCTTCTCAAGTGCGCGTTCCACGCGTTCCACGGCAAGCTCCATGTCCGGCAGGTCATATGGATTGGTTTGTGCGCCGCCTTCCAGCCCCAAAAATTGCAGCAGCTCCTCCCCATCCTCCACCCCACGATTGAGGGCAAGCAACGTCGCCACCGGGGGCAGCTCCGCCGCCGCCGCAAGCGCACCTGCCTGTGCCTTATTCGCTTTGCTGATCTTCCACCGCTTGCGGGTCAAAGGCGTGGCTCCTTTCGCCGGAAATATACTATGAAAAGCATTGTAGCACTTCCCCCGCAAAGAATCAAGGGAAGTGCCACAATTTAGAAAAATTTCTTTCTTTCCGAAAAGTTAATCATTCACGCGATAAACCGCAACCATATTGCTGCTTTGCTGCAAATGATAATTTTCGGCCAAAAAGATTGCCAGCTCCGCGCTTTCGCCCGGTTCCTCCGGTTTGCAGAGGAAGATATCCGCCAGCGGCGCTTTGCCATAATAATCGGGGTACATATAAACCTCCCTGCGTGCCGCAAGATGCGGCGCAAACCAAGTGGTCGCCATGACGGCGGCATCCTCCGGCAAGGCGCTCAGAACCTGGTCGGCTTGGAGGTAGTCCGTGCGGGATACCCTCCATTCATGCAAATAAAACTGCGTGCGCTGCCCGCTCAGCGGCGCGGTGCAAAGCAAGCCGCCAACAATCCCATACAGCAGCAGCTTGCGCCGCAATGCGGGGCTGGCTCGCCCTAGGCAGAGCAACGCCAGCAAAAGCGCCAGTGCCGCTGAACCATAGGTATATTGAAAGCCCATAGTGTGCTGATAATCGTAATTGGAAAGCAGATTGAGCACCAGCAGCGGCAAAAGCAGCAGCCAGGCTGCGTTGCGCTTTGCTAGGAACGGCGCAAAGCCCAGCGGCAGGAACATCCAAAGCAGGAACTCCATCTTTTCAGCGGTGAAAACCTGCAAAATCACATAGCCGAAATCGGAAACCAGTGTGCGCAGCACATCACCGAACCCGCCCTCCATCCCGCCTTGCGGGAAAAAATTGCGCAGGCGCGAAAGCATCACCCCATCGCCGAAGTGCCGCACAACCATCACCGCAGCAGCAAACCAAAGCACAGCCAGCACGACCGGCAGCAAGCCAAAGAGAAGCCGCCGCTTTTTCGCCTGCCCTGTGCGGCACAACTGCCACAGACCCAGGGAGAAAATATAGATCGCCGCGTCCTCCTTGACCGAAAGCGCCAGCACAGCGAAAATCAGGAAGGGCGCGGACTTGTTCTTCAGCAGGAAATATGCCGCCCAAAGCAGCAGCACAGCCAGAAACTTGTTTTCGTGGAAATCATAGAGCGTCCCGGAAAGGAAGGCCGGATGAATTGCATAGAGCAAACAGGCGGCAAAAACCGCCCGCGGGGAATCCCCGAAACAGTGCGCGGCGATCGCCCGCACTGCAAATACGCCCGCGCCCACCGCCGCTGCTTGCAGCACCAGCAGCGTTTCCACCCGCGGCACAAGGCAATAAAACGGCAGCAGCAAGTAATAAAAGGGGGAACAGTGGACGCCGAAATGACTGAGAAGGGTATTGCGTTCCAGCGTTGTCCAAGCGTGACCGGTTTTGCGCAAAAACTCAAACATCTGCGCGAAGATGCCAAGGTCAAAATTGGTGGCGTTATAGCTGCGATAACGGAGAATCGAAGCATAGGAAAGCAGCGCCGTGAACAGCAGAAAGAGCACGACCACCGCGCTGTGAACCGCCCATGACGGAATTTTCCGGGCAACGCCAAGGCGCGGCGGGCTTTCCCCCAGCGCCCAGCGCAGCGCAAAAAACACCGGCACGCACAGCCCCAAGCTAAAATAGACGCTGCTTTCGCTGCACAGCGCCAGAAAAAGCGAAAATGCCAGCGCCAGCAGCGGCAGAGCAAAAATAAGCGGGCGGATGCTTTCAAAAAACCAAACAGTCACAAGCAAAACAACCACAGCCACTGCCGCTGCGCCAAACAGCAGCGGCCAATTCATCCGCTCTACAAAAAGAAGGTCGCTGAACCAAAGCCCGTACATCCTGCCTTCCAGCAACACCGCAAGCAACGCAAAAAACGCGCCGGAAGCGAAAACCGCAAGCCAGCCACCGCCGCCCAGAATCCCGCACAGCTTTACAGCCTGCGCTTTGATCCGCCGCACGCCGCCAACACCCTTCAACCAACCGTGATCGTTTTACTGCCCGCACCCAGCAAAATCTCTTTTCCATCCAGGCGCAGTGTTGCAGAACAACCCTCCGGCACGGTAAATTCATACACAATGCGCCCGCCGTCTGCCCTGCGCCAGCCGCAGGAAACCTTGCCGTGACGGCTTTCAATTGCGCCGTTCAAGTATTCCAAGCGGTCGTCCGCCTGCGGCGCAAAGATAATATGCGCAAAACCGGGCGCCCGCTCATCAATCTGAATCCCCGCCGCAACGCCGAGCATCCAATCCCCTACCGCACCGTAGGCATAGTGGTTGAAGGAATTCATCCCTGCATCCCACATGGAACCGTCAGGCTTCAAGCCATCCCAATGTTCCCAGATGGTGGTAGCGCCCTTCGTGACGCTATAGAGCCAAGAGGGATATTCCCGCCGCAGCAGCAGCGTGTAGGCGATATCCGTATAGCCGTTCTCGCTGAGAGCATGAAGGAGATAGGGCGTCCCCAAAAAGCCGGTGGTTAGATGTCCCGCTTCACGCACCAAATCTGCCAACTGCGCGGCGACGCTTTCGCGCTCCGCGCCCTCCAGCAAATCAAAATAAAGCGCGATTGCGCAGGCGCTTTGCGCGTTGCACAAAACCCTGCCGCCTTGCAGGAAGGCTTGGCGGAAGGCGTGTTTGGTCAACGCCGCCTGCGCCTCGTAGGTTTCCACCGGAATACCCAGCACCCGCCCGGCCTTGATTAGCAGGCTGGTGGAATAATAAAAATAGGCGTTTTGCAAAAATTCCTTTGTAGTGGCGTAATCATCCAAGCAGCACCAATCGCCGAAATGCTGCCCTCCCAGCCACAGCCCATCCGTCGAACGGGCGATCATGTAATCCACCCAACCGCGCATGGAGGAAAACTGTTCACGCAGGATCTGCTTGCTGCCATAGGTCAGGTACATTTGCCAGGGGCAGATCACCGCGGCATCCGCCCAACCGGTGGAGCTTTCCTCCCCCCACTGCATCCGCGGGACCACGTGCGGCACTCCTCCATTGGCGTATTGCTCGCTTGCCAGATCCGCCATCCATTTTTTGAAGAAGCGCTCACAATCAAACAGATAAGACGCCGTGCGCACAAAGACCTGCGCGTCGCCTGTCCAGCCCAAGCGTTCATCGCGCTGCGGGCAATCGGTCGGCACATCCAAAAAGTTGCCGCGCTGCCCCCAAACAATATTTTCGAAGAGCTTGTTGAGCAGCGGATCGGAGGAATCAAACCAGGCGGTGCGCTTCATTTCAGAATGCACCACGATTGCCGTAAAGTCCTGCGCACGCAGCGCACAGGGCCAGTCCTTCGGCTGCACGTAGCGGAAGCCCTGGAAGCTAAACGCCGGTTTGTAGGTATGCGCACCTCCGTCGCAGAGAAAAACGATCTCCTGCTTTGCCGTGCGCAGATTTTCGGTATAAAAATTTCCCGCCGCATCCAGCGTTTCCGCATGGCGCAGGGTCGCTTTTTTTCCCTTTTCGCCGCAGATGGTGAATTCCACATAACCGGTCAGGTTCTGCCCAAAATCCAGCACCACTTCGCCTTCGGGCGTGGTGAAGATTTCCTTCACGGGCAAGCGCTCGGTTTCCACAATGCGCTCGCCCTGCAAAGGAATCAGAATCTCATGGGGATAATCAAGCACCTTCACCGGGCGCAGGAAGCTATCCTCAAAGCCCGCGTCATAAACCTCACCGTTATAAATGTGGCTCATACGGGTCTTGGCTTCCCGGCAAAGCCAGCCACTGCCGGTAGACAGCACTGCGCTGCCGCCATCGGCATAATCCAGCTTGAGCGCGGCAATCAGGGCGGTATCCTTACCGCCAAACGCCGGCTGCACCCAGTCGGATTCCCTTGCGTGCATCCGCCAGCCGCGCCCAACGCCGATGCACAGCGTGTTTTCGCCCACCTGCAGCAGTTGCGTCATATCATAGCTTTGGTATTGCAAGCGCTTGCGATAGTTTGTCCAGCCAGGAGCAAGGACTTCGCCGCCGATCTTTTTGCCGTTGCATTCCGCAGAATAGACGCCAAGAGACGTGACCTGGAGCATTGCTGATTGCAACGGTTTCTCAAGCTTGAATTGCAGCAGAAATTCCGCCGCCGCCTCTCCTAGGTTTTCCGGAAATTGAATCCACTCAGCCGCAAAAATTGATTCCACGCGTAAAACGCCTTCCTCCGCATAAAGCTTATGTTTTTTGGCAGACTCGCAAAATTTCACCGACGTACATTGTGTGATAGTCCCTGTCAGAGTAATTTCCTGCGATCCTGGCGTCAATGAAGCCCTTGGGATCCAGTACCTGCGCCGCCGCTTTGCGGCAGATCAGCGCCAGCTCGGCTTCCTTGGGCCATACGGCCGCGCCCTCGCATTGCGGCGTCAAACCCGCCTCGGCCATTTTGTCGCAGTCCCGTCCGCTCTTTTTGCCGCAAAGGCTGAGAATCTCCTGCGCCGCACCCTTGCGTTCGCCAAAAAAGCTCAGGGTAAAGTATGGGGAGGCGTCAATGAATTCCTTGGTGTAACGCTGCGGACGCACGAAAACGAACGCAGCGTCAAAGCCCCAAATTTCACCGATCCCGCCCCAACTGACGGTCATGGCGTTCCACTGTTCCGCCGTCCCGGCACTGAGCAAGGCCCAGTCGTCGGCAATGCGCTTGACCGGGCTTTCCTTGATATCGCGGATGTTGATCCGTTCAAAGGGCATAAAAAAATCCCACCTTTCTTGTTGCTATTCCTACGTGGCGGGCGGCCGCGCTATGCCTCTGGCCGCAGTCATGCCTGCAATTTTGCAAGCAAACCCTCACCGCATGAACAAACAAAAACCGCATCTGTTCCGCAAGCCCGCAAACAGACCGACGTTGCCCGCCGGTCTGTTTGTTTTTTGCGCCTACTTTGCGTAAGCTGCAACTGTGAGCATATATTCCCCTAGCTGCGCACCGAATTCCGGTGCGCCATCCATGATCAGCCGCCCCGCTTTCGTGGCGTCC
>JAISQZ010000234.1 GCA_031273905.1 Oscillospiraceae bacterium
GTTGCGGATGGTGGCAGAGGAAATGTGCTCCGGCAGCAGCTCCGCCAGACGCTTGGAGCCGACCGGCTCGCCGGTTTTGTTATAAAGCTCCACCGCGGCGCAAAGAATCCGCCGCTTGCGTTCACTGAGTTCCATGGAAAGCTCCTTTCCGCAGCCGTTCGCAAAGGGGTTAGCACTCGTGGTGCGTGAGTGCTAACGAACAATAGTATGATACCCTGCCCAAGCGGATTTGTCAATTGTTCAAATGTAAATACTTTGTGAATTTGGAAATTGACGCGTCTGCGCCCCTGCGTCTGCTTGAAGATATGTCGCAAAGGTATCGGGCAAAAAGCCCGCCGTGGGTTTCAGCGGAAAAAGCCTTGACCGCTTCGCGCTGCCGTGCTATACTAAATAAAAGATATGCAACGCAGGATATTAGTGGTCAGACGCGCCAAAGGCGGCGCAGCTCTGGCTCCTAATATCCATTGTTTTGTATCCGGGGAATTGTTTAGGGGGCTTCGCCGTGTCCGCAGTAATGCGCAGCGTCGGGATCGACATTGGAACCTCCACCACGCAGGTGGCGTTGAGCGAATTGACGCTGGAAAACACCGGCGGCTATTTTTCCGCGCCGCAGATTGCCATCACACAAAAGAGATTGCTTTATCGCGGTGAGATCCACGAAACGCCGCTGCTGGCGCTCACAAGGATAGACACCGCCGCCCTGCGCCGCTTGGTTGAGGAGGAATTCCGACGGGCGGGGCTGACCCCGGGCGAGATGGAAACCGGCGCGGTGATCATCACGGGCGAAAGCGCCCGCAAGGAAAACGCCGCGGCTGTTTTGGAACAGCTCAGCGGTTTTGCGGGGGAATTCGTTATAACCGCCGCAGGACCCGATCTGGAAGCCCTGATTGCGGGGCAGGGCAGCGGTGCGCAGGCGCTTTCCGCGCGGCGCTGCTGCCGTGTGGCGAACCTGGATATCGGCGGCGGCACAACGAACATCGCGGTATTCAGCGGCGGCGAGGCAGTCGCCATGGGATGCTATGATATCGGCGGGCGGCATCTGCGCTTTGCGCCGGACGGTGCGCTGACCTGTATCAGCCAAAGCGCCCAACGGATTGCGCACTCCGCCGGCCTGGCGCTTTGCCCGGGGCAGGTTCCTTCGGCGCAACAGCTGCTGCGGCTTGCGCAGGCAATGGCGCGGCTGCTGGAGGACAGCGTCACGCCGGGCGGGGATTCCCCCTTGCTGCAAAGCGTGCGCACGGCGGGCAGCTCCCCGCTGGCGCTGGAGGAACCGGTGGATTTGCTCTGTTTTTCCGGCGGTGTGGCGGATTGCGTCTATCAGCCCGGGCGGGAACGCTTCGCGTTCGGGGATTTTGGCGTGCTGCTCGGCGAAGCGCTTCGTATCTCCGCGCTGTGCTGCGGCGGGCGGCTGGCCGCGCCCCTCGAAACCATCCGCGCCACGGTGCTCGGCGCGGGGATGTATACCACCGCGCTTTCCGGCAGCACAATCCGTTATACGGGCGGCGGGCTGTTTCCGATCAAAAATTTGCCGGTTTTTGCCCCCGGCGCTGCGCTACAGGAAGCCCTGTTTGCGGGAGCGGACGAAGCGTTCCGCGCGGCGCTATCTTGGTTCCTGCGGCAGCACGATGCGGAAAACGCCGCCATTGCGCTGGAGGGCAAGCCCTGTCCCGGTTATCAGGAGCTAAAGCGGCTTGCCCGGGCAATCAGCGCCGGGGCGGAGCGGGTGCTGCCGCCCCAGGTTCCGCTGGTGGTGCTGTTATTCCACGATTTTGCCAAGGCGCTGGGGCAGATGCTGATTGCGCTGGCACCGGGGCGCAGTGTGATTGCGCTGGATGGCATCCGTGCGGGGCAGAACCATTTTGTTGACCTTGGCAAGCCCCAGGCGGGCGGGCTGGTGGTGCCGGTGGCGGTGAAAACGCTGCTGCTGGGCTAATCCGCACAAGGCTGCATGCGCGGATCCATGCCGGAAGCATTTGCGGTTCCCTGCGGGCTTGGACTGTTAATTTTTAGGAAAAGGAAGCTGCGCCGCCATGACCCTTCAAACCACCCTTCAAAACAAAAGCTTCTCCTTCGCTGATGTGAAGGAGGTGCTTGCCAAGGCGAACGAGGAAAAATCCGGCGACCGCCTGGCGGGGATCGCCGCCGGAAGCGACCTGGAGCGCGTTGCCGCGAAAACGGTGCTTTCCAATTTGCTGGTGAGCGACCTGCGGGAAAACCCCGCTGTGCCTTACGAAGAGGACGAGGTCACGCGCATCATCCAGGACGGCGTAAACGAGCGCATCTATGGCGAGCTTCGCGGCTGGAGCCTGGCGGAGCTGCGGGAATGGCTGCTGGATCAAAACACCACCGAAGCGCAAATCAAACGGGCCGCCCAGGGCATGACGGCGGAGGTGATTGCGGGGCTGTGCAAGCTGATGGGCAACCTTGACCTGGTTTATGCAGCGGCCAAGCTGCGGGTGACCGCGCATTGCAACAGCACCATCGGCGAGCGGGGAACGCTGGCGACGCGCCTGCAGCCCAACCACAGCACAGACAGTGTGGAGGGGATCACCGCTTCGCTGTTTGAGGGCTTAAGCTACGGCTGCGGCGACGCGTTGATCGGACTGAATCCTGTCAACGACACTGTCGCCAGCCTGACGCAGGTGCTGCGGCGCTTTGATGAAATCAAACGCAGCTTTGAAATCCCAACCCAGATTTGCGTGCTTGGGCACATCGGCACGCAGATCGCGGCGCTGAAAAACGGTGCGCCGATGGATATGATTTTCCAGAGCATTGCGGGCAGCCAGAAGGGCAACGAGGCCTTCGGTTTTTCCGGCGATACCGTGCGCGAGGCGCAGGCACTGCTCAAACGGCAGGGCACGGCGGCGGGACCCAATGTGCTATATTTTGAAACAGGGCAGGGGAGCGAGCTTTCCAGCGGCACGCATTGCGGCGCGGATCAGGTGACGATGGAAGCGCGTTGCTACGGTTTTGCCAAGGCGTTTTCGCCCTTTATGGTCAACACGGTGGTGGGCTTTATCGGTCCGGAATATCTTTATGACAGCCGACAGGTGATCCGCGCGGGGCTGGAGGATCACTTTATGGGCAAGCTGACGGGTATCCCCATGGGCTGCGACTGCTGCTACACCAACCACATGCCGGCGGATCAGAACGATATTGAAAATCTGGCGCTGCTGCTGGCAAGCGCGGGGGCAAATTATATCATCGGCGTGCCGGGCGGCGATGATATCATGCTCAATTACCAGACCAACGCCTGTCACGACGCGGCGGCGATCCGGGAGGTGCTGGGGCTGCGCCCGATCGCGGCGTTTGACGCGTGGCTGGAGCGCATGGGGATCACGGAAAACGGGAAGCTTACCGACCGGGCAGGGGATGCGACGATTTTTATGAGGGGGGAGCGGTCATGACCAACGAAGCCCTTGCGGGGCAGATTGCCGCAGCGGTATTGGCGGAAATGCGGCGGGAAGCGCCCGCGCCCGCCGACCCCGTGAGCCAAAAAGAAGCGCAGCCGCCCGGGCAGACGGCATCCGGCGAGTTGATGGCGGCGATGAAAAAATCCACCTCCGCGCGAATCGGTGTGGGACGCGCCGGGGCAAGGCTGCAAACGCGGACGATGCTGCGGCTTCGGGCAGACCACGCCGCGGCGCGCGATGCGGTATTGCTGGACGTTTCGCAGGGCTTGCTGGATCGTCTGCAGCTGCCCGCGCTCCAGAGCTGCTGCGCCAGCCAGACGGAATTCCTCACCCGCCCGGATCTGGGGCGCTGCCTTCCGGAGGAGGGGCGGAAGGCTTTGCAAAAGCTGCAAACGGCACCCTGCGACGTGCTGATCTTTTTGGCGGACGGCTTGAGCTCACGGGCGATTGAGGCAAACGCGGAAAATCTTCTGCCCGTTTTGCTCGACGGCGTGAAGGCGCAGGGACTGACGGTCGGGACTGCCTTTTTTGTCAGATACGGCCGTGTTGCGCTGATGGATCAGGTCGCTGCGCTGACGGGCGCACGGGTGGTCTGCGTGCTGATCGGCGAACGCCCGGGTCTTGGCTCGGCGGAGAGCATGAGCGCCTATCTGGCATATGAGCCGCGCACGGGGATGCCGGAAGCCAACCGCACGGTGGTTTCTAACATCTATTCCGGCGGGCTGGCCGCAGTGGAGGCCGGCGCTTATATCGCGGAGCTGATCGGCACGATCCACAAGGCGGGGGCGAGCGGCGTGCAATTGAGGGAAAGGGGCGAATACGATCTCGCAATAAAACGATAGCCAATTTTTTCGGCTGGTTTTCCGTTTCGCGATGTTGGCCTCCTTGCGCAACAAAAAACCATCTCAAAAACCTTGCCTATCGTTTCACAGCTCAATCGCATAAAGGCTGCCCACACAAGGTCATTCGCCTTTTGGCATTGACGATAGAACACATAAAACATATAGGAGGAAAACAGCATGGCGGCAATTCTGCAAGCGCTTGGTATGATCGAAACAAAGGGGCTGGTTGGTTCCATTGAAGCGGCGGACGCAATGGTCAAGGCGGCAAACGTCAACCTCATCGGCAAGGTACACGCGGGCGGCGGGCTGGTAACCGTGATGGTGCGCGGAGATGTCGGCGCGGTCAAGGCGG
>JAISQZ010000081.1 GCA_031273905.1 Oscillospiraceae bacterium
GGTACGCCCGCGGGCGTTGCGCCGAAGGTTGCGCCGGGCAGCTGCGCCAGCTCCCACACGCCCGGCTGCGCCGCCACGGGGCCAAGCTGCGCCGTGTCCAGCGCCGCGCTGTATTCAAAACGCCGCTTTTGCGGGGCTGCGGGCGGCTGCGCCAGCAGGATGCGCCTACGCGCGGTCATGGGGAGACCTCCCAACTTGCGGCGAGGGCGTAGCCGTCGAGGATGTTGACCTCATAGCGTCTGCCCGCCTCAAAGGTGAAGCCCTCCGGCAGTTGCACCGTGGGGCCGTCGGTATAGGCGATCACCAAATCTGCGGGACCTTCCGCCGGCGGTTCCAGCAAAAAGCTGAATTCCTGCGCAAAAGCGGGGGAGGATTCTGTGTTGTCAAGCAGGAGCTCCGCTTCGCTCACATCCGCCGCAAAGCGGATGCGATAACGCACGCCCGGCAAAAGCAAATGGCTTGCTCCGTTTTCCATCAAACTGATTTTCTGCACCGGGCAGCCGGTCAGGGCGGTTTCCAGCTCCGCCTCCCACCACCCCGCTATGGTGTTTTCCAGGCTTTCCTCCACCTGAAGCGCAATTTCGTGCGCGGAAGCTTCAACCCTCCGCGCCACGAACTGCGTGGTTGCCGCCTGCGCACTTTCGTCTGCGTCACCCGGCTGCGGCACAAACACAGGCAGCTGCGCGGTGATGGCATCCGCCGCTGCGGTGAAAGCGGGGCGTCCCTCAATTGCTTCCCATTGCAGCACATTGATTTGCAAGGTTTGGCGCAGCTGATCTATCTGCGCCATCAATTGCGCCATATGCCCAAGCGCGTGGACGTAAAGCTCCTGCGCTTCCCCGCCCAAGGAATCCTCAAAGGCGATCAGGAAGGGCGCCGATTTTTCCAGCCGCCGGCATTTCCCGTCCTGCTGCTGATAGGCTTCCACCTGCACGCGGATATAGCTGCACGCGGTCAATTGCGCGGGCAGGGTGCAGTAGATCACGCCCTCCTGCAAATAAGCGATGGGCGAAGCGTCCTCCTCTTGCGTCTGCGGATAGATATTGCCGACGGGGATGCGTTTGCCGCTGTCCATCAGATCAAAAGCAAGGGTATAAAAATCAAACCCGTCCAACAGCCGCCCGTTGAGCGTTACCGCCAGCCGCGCGGCGCTGTGCTCCCCCATATAAATGTGCTGTGGATGCACCTGCGCCGTTTCATCTTCAAGCAATGTGACTTCGATCGTTCTCATAGTGTCCCTCTCCTTCCGTCGTCCCTGCCGTATCCTCCTGTGCGCCATAATAGTTGCGCAGCCATGCGGAAAGCTGCCAAAGATCGTTGCGCTGCTGCATATGCAAGTGCTGCAGCCGCTCCTGGCGCTGCGCTTCCTTGCTGCGGCCATTTTTTACGGCGAAGCGTCTGCGTTCGCCGCAGGCGGTGATCAGCTCTTCCAGAACCTCCGCCTCACGCGCATAGATTTCTCCTAGTGCGCGCAGGCTCATTTCCTCTCCCATTTCTTCCCCGTTCCTCCTCTTTCAGATTCTCGTGCGGCTGCGCGGCTTAAAGGCAGGATGCTTGCCAGGCGGACACCTCCTTTGCCAGCAGTTCCCGGTAACGCTGCACCGGAAGCAGCGCCGCGCGCAGCTTGCCCAGCGCCCGCTGCTTCAGACGCAGCAAGGCGGAACGGCTAAGCCCCATCGCCGCCGCAGCCGCTGTAGCGCTTTCCCCCCGCACATAGCAGCGCTGCAGGGCTTCCCGCTCCTTTTCCGTAAGAAGACTGCTCTCAAGCTCCGCGAGCAGGCGTTCCAGACATGCTCCGCTTGCCGCGCAATACCAGTCCGCGCCGCCGTATTCCTCCGCCTGCCACACGCGAAAATCCTCCCTTTCCAACAAAAAGGATCCCTTTGCCGCATCTGTGGAAAGCGTGGAAGGCGTCCGCCGCCGGTGCAGCCAGGAACCAAGACCTTCCGCCATGTGGTTCATTCGCTTTTCCCTCCCTGTCTTTGTGCTTTTTCGATGCAGTTTGTGATTAGCTATACTATTATCCTAGCACACGTTTATTCTGTTGTCAATAAGTTGGCGAAAAATTTAACGGTTTTTGTCGATTCCCACAAAAAGGGAATGTTCTGCACGGGGATCGGGCGGGGATTGCCCGGGGATCGGGCGGGGATCGCCCGGGGATCGGGCATCCAGATTCGGCTGAAACGCTTGACAAATCCGCCTGAAATGACTATACTGTGAGGGCGCAATATGGAGAGGTATCGAAGTGGTCATAACGGGGCTGACTCGAAATGCGGTACGCTTCGTGGAACATCCCCTCTCGAAAACCTTGATTTGACAAGGGTTTACGGAGGTTCTAAACTGAATATTATCGGAGTTCTCTCCCCAAGTTCTCTCGGATTTCCGAAGAAAAACTTGACGGAGTTCTCATACGGAGAGGTATCGAAGTGGTCATAACGGGGCTGACTCGAAATCAGTTTGAGGGAAACCTCACGTGGGTTCGAATCCCACCCTCTCCGCCATTAAGACACGTTGTTATTGATACAACGGCGTGACGCAGAAAAGTCCAGTAATACTGGGCTTTTTTCGTTGTCCAGGGCAAATACAGTGCCTTTTGATGGCACTTTTTTCGCCTTGATTTTGGTGTAAATCGCGGGGTGATGCACCAACGCAGAAAAAATGCACCAAAATGCACCAAAACCGTTATTTGTCCCGTTGGTGCATACAAATGAGCGATTCCTAATTGGGCAGACAAAAACGAGAAAAAGCCTGTGGCACAGCGGATTTCTCCCACTGCCCACAGGCTCTTTTTCCTATCTGTCGTTATCGCGGAACGGTTATCTCGCCGCCATCTTTGAAGGTGAATTTGAGTGCACCGTCTTTGTGAACCGTTACCGTATCCACCAGGGCACACCAGAGTGCCTCGTCAAATTCGGCAAGCAGCCCGTCGGCGCTTCGCAGTTCGTCAAGAAAGCGGCAAATGCGGGATTTCCGTGCGCCACGCTCTTTCTGCTCTTCTGCAATCGCCTCCAGCCGAGCCCCAACTGCTTCATACCGTGCCACCAAGCTCTCAAATTTTTCTTGGTAGACTTCCTGATCTTGGGCGGTGCGGGCGTTGTCATCCACGCATTTGCGGATAAGCTCCATCAGCACATCGCGCTCCTCACCCAGCTTCGCGGCTTCTTTATCCAGCGCGGTGGTGTCGGCGATCAGCGGCAGGATGGCGTCATATTCGGCGATATATTTTTCTTTACCACCGACAAGCTGGTTGAAGGCTTCCACGAATGCCGCCTTAATATCGTCCTCTGTCAAATGGGGAGCATCGCAGAATTTTCCGCGCTGACCCCTTGCATATTTGGCGTTGCACTGCCAAATTGTGCGGCGATAACGCTTGTCGTCTTTGCGGCTCCCCCAAACCTTGCTGCCGAAGAATGCCCCGCACTCGCCGCAGACAATTTTACTGGAGAAGGGGCTGGCGCTGCTGAGCCGTCTGCCGCTTTGCTTTCGCCGCTTGATTTCGCTTTGCACAAGATCGAATGTTTCCGGCGCAATGATGGCGGGGTGGCTGTTTTCAACATAATATTGCGGCACTTCGCCTTCGTTGACCTTCTTCTTTTTGGTGAGGAAATCCACCGTGAAGCCCTTTTGCAGCAAAGCGTGGCCCTTGAATTTTTCGTTTTGCAAGATGGACATTATCGTGCTGACGCACCATACTTCCTTGCCGGCAGGGGTTGGAATGCCGCTGTCAGTAAGGTGTTTGGCGATGAGTGCGTAGGTCTTGCCCTCCAAAAACATGCAGTAAATCAAACGGATGATTTTTGCCTCAGATTCCACAATTTTCGGGAAGCCATCCTCGCCCTTTTCATAGCCGAGGAATTGAGCGTAGGGCAAACTCACCTTGCCGTCCGCCATGCGTTTGCGTTGCCCCCAGGTCACGTTTTCGCTGATGGAACGGCTTTCTTCCTGCGCCAGCGAGCTCATAATCGTAATGAGTAGTTCGCCCTTGGAATCCAACGTTAGAATATTTTCTTTTTCAAAGAAAACCTCCACGCCTTTTTCTTTGAGTTGGCGCACTGTCGTTAAAGTGTCAACCGTGTTTCGCGCGAAGCGGCTGACTGATTTTGTAATGATGAGGTCAATGCGCCCCGCTAAGGCATCGGCAATCATGCGATTGAAGCCGTCGCGCTTCTTGGTTGACGTAGCCGAAATGCCCTCATCGGTGTATACGGACACAAATTCCCAGTCGGGGTTTTCCTTGATGTGGCGGGTGTAATAGTCCACTTGCGCCTCGTAGCTGGTTTGTTGTTCTTCCAAATCTGTGGACACTCGTGCGTACCCAGCAGTGCGCTTTTTGCGATGTAATTCCATGATATTGTTGTGCCTAAAATTGATGGTCGCAGGCATGACCGTGACATTGGATGCCCTCATTGTGCCTCCCTCCTCTCGGCGTGTTGTTTTTGCACACGTTCCCGTGCTGTTTGCCGCATTTCTTCTGTCCAGCTTTCGCGCCGGGAGCGGTCTTGCCACGTGCGTTCACTGCGGCGACCGTCATAAAAAACGAGCACCAGGCGATTATTGCCCGGTACTCGTATTTCAGCGATGTCATCCAGATTGAATTCCTTGCAAACCTCATACAGCGTTTCTTCCGGGATTTGCTTCGCGGCGCAGGCTGCCTTGCCGTCTTGCAAAAAAGAGGCGCACTGCCAATGGAAACAGCCCACGGCTTTCTTTCGTTTGTAGTGTTTTCCACATTGTTCACAGATGATTTTGCCTGTGAACGGATAGCGATTTTGGCTGGTGTCCTCACACTTGAAGTGTTGGCGGCGCTGCTCTCTGACCGCCTTGGCTTGTTCAAAGGTCGCCATGTCAATAATGGCCGTGTGCGTTCCCTCGGCATAATATTGGGGAAGCTGACCGATGTTGCGCACCTGTTTTTTTGTCAAATGGTCAGCTGTGAATTTCTTTTGCAACAGCGAATTGCCTGTAAATTTCTCGTTTTGAATGATACCCGCAATCCTGCCGGGATTCCACAGACCACCTTGCGGCGCCGGGATGCCGCGCTCATTCAGTTTTCGCGCAATCAGCGTACCGCCCTCACCGCCGATGTAGTCGGCAAAAATCTGCCGGACAACAGCCGCCTGTTCCGGGTTAATACTGATGCTGTCCTTGACAATGTCGTAGCCATACAGAAAATGCAAGCCGACGACCTCACCGTTTTTGAAGCGGTCACGGATGCGC
>JAISQZ010000085.1 GCA_031273905.1 Oscillospiraceae bacterium
CTCGTGGGCGCTTCCCGCAAACGGGTCATTGCTTTTGCCGCAGGCGGCGCATGTGCGCCGAAGGAGCGTCTTGCGGGCACCATCGCCGCACATACGGTGGCACAGCTGGGCGGCGCGGATATCCTGCGCGTCCATGACGTCGCCCCGGCGCTGCAGGCCGCCCGTATGGCGGACGCGATTCGTGCGGCCGGAATTTCCATTTGACAAGCCGGTTCATTCCATGTAAAATAGAGGGGTGCTATGGTGGAAAAATTGATTCTCAGCGGTCTGGAGCTGTTTGCGTTCCACGGTGTCAATCCGGAAGAAAAACAGGAGGGGCAGACTTTCCTGCTGGATCTGACGCTCTGGGCGGCGCTTTCCGCCGCCTGCCGGAGCGACCGCCTGGCGGATACGGTCAATTACGCCGCTGTGCTCAAGTGCGCCGCGCACACCTTCACTGAAAACCGCTGCGACCTGATCGAGCGGGCGGCGCAACTGACCGCCCAAGCCATTTTGGACGAATTCCCGGCGATTGACCGTCTGACGCTGCGGGTACATAAACCCGATGCGCCGGTTCAGTGTCGTGTCGCGGATATCGCGCTTGAAATTGAACGACGAAGGGAAGGTTCTTTGTATGAGTGAAGCAGTGATTGGTCTGGGCAGCA
Organism: Oscillospiraceae bacterium; assembly: GCA_031273905.1. Lineage (GTDB taxonomy): Bacteria > Bacillota > Clostridia > Oscillospirales > Acutalibacteraceae > WRMQ01. Next base: position 645 of record JAISQZ010000085.1, read on the forward strand.
ACCTGGGTGACAGGAATGCGCATCTGCTTGAGGCGGTGCAGGCGCTCAGCCGCCTGACGGATGTGAAAATCAAGGCAATCTCCTCCATATATGCCAGCGAACCGGAGGGTGCGCCCGCAGGGGAAACGCAGTCACTTTACCACAACATGGCGGTAATGCTGGAAACAAAGATGTCCCCCATGGCTTTGCTGGGCGCCTGCCTGGGGATTGAAGCGGCGATGGGCAGGCTGCGCGGCGCACGCAACGCGGCGCGGATAATCGACCTGGATCTGTTGCTGTATGAAGGGGTTAAAAGCGAAAACTTTGAGCTTTCACTGCCGCATCCCCGGCTGTTGCAGCGTGCCTTTGTGCTGTTGCCGCTCAAGGAGCTTTATCCCGCCGGACGCGCCCCGGGCATCTTTTTTGAGCCTTGCCTCAAGGCGATGGATATCGGCTCGATCACGCGGCTGGAGCAGCGCATTTCGATGGAAAAATAGGATGAATACATGGAAGATATACTCCTTTCCGCCAACCGTATCCTTTTGCCGCTGCTGGGAGCTGCGCTTGTAACCCTCTGCCTGCTTTGGGTTTGGCGGCGCAACGCGCAGCCGCCGCCTGAGGCCTGGCTGCTCAACACGCTCAACCGGGATCGACTGGCGTTATCCCATTGGGAAAATTCCGTCGGACGGCACCCGCGCTGCGATCTGCTGCTCAATTACGCCACCGTCTCCCGCTTCCACGCCGTAATTGCCAGGCGGCGGGAGGGCTGGGTGCTTATGGATACCGGCTCCCACGGCGGCACGCGGATCAACGGGCTGCCAGCGCAGCCAAAAGCGCCATTGCACCACGGCGATTTGATCACCTTCGGCAACTTTGAATTCCTCTTTTGCGACCGCGAAGAGGAGCAGGCGCAGCAAAACGCGCTGGAAGCAGAGATACGGCGGCAGGGCGGATGACAATTCAATGAAAAAGGCAGGCGGTGGATGAATGCAGACCTTACGGGATGCAAAACGAATCGTGGTAAAGGTGGGCACCTCCACCCTGACCCACGCAACAGGCAAGACAAATCTGCGCCGCATGGGTCGTCTGGCTGCGGTGCTTTCGGATCTGCACAACGCCGGGCGCGAGGTGGTGCTTGTTTCCTCCGGCGCCATCGGCGTCGGCACGGGCAAGCTCAAGCTGCCCGTGCGCCCGCGTGAAACACAGGGCAAACAGGCCGCCGCCGCTGTGGGGCAATGCGAGCTGATGTTTTTATATTCCAAACTCTTTGGCGAATACGGCAATGTGGTAGCGCAGCTTCTGCTCACCCACGCGGATGTGGAAAACGAAACCCGGCGCGTCAATTTGCTTAACACCTTCACACAACTCCTTGCATTCGGCGCAATCCCCATTGTGAACGAAAACGACTCCGTTTCCACTGAAGAATTGGGCTTTGGCGAAAATGACGCGCTTTCCGCCGTGGTCGCCAAGCTGATCCACGCGGACGCGTTGCTCTTCCTGACGGATACCGACGGTCTCTATACCGGCAATCCTGTGGAAGACGAGAGCGCCTCGCTCCTGCCGGTGGTTGACCGCGTCACGGAAGAAATTCTCGCCCTAGCCGGTTCTGCGGGCAGTGCGCGTGGCACCGGCGGCATGATCACCAAGCTCATTGCGGCAAAGGACGTCACCGAAGCCGGGATTGACGCGGTGATTCTCAACGGCATCCATCCGGAAAACTTGTATCAGCTTTTTGACGGACGCAGGCTCGGTACTTGGTTCAAGCGGCAGGAAGGGGTATGATCGGCATGGAATATATCACGGCGCTCGGGCGCAAAGCCAAGGAAGCCTCGCGTATCCTCGGCATCAGCGGCGGCGATCTGCGCAGCGGGGCGCTTGCGGCAATGGCGGCGGCACTGGAGGAGCATAGCCCGAAAATCCTCGCCGCAAATGAAAAGGATCTGGTCGCGGCAAGGCAAAACGGCATGTCCGCTCCTCTGCTTGACCGCTTGGCGCTGAACCCCGCACGCCTGCGCGGGATGCACAAGGGCATCCTGGATATTGCCGCCGAGGCCGACCCGCTCGGCTTGATTCTGGGCGGCGGTGTGCGCCCCAATGGCTTGCGGATCGAAAAAATCACCGTGCCGCTGGGCGTGATCGCCGTAATCTGCGAAGCGCGACCCAACGTGACCGCCGATGCGGCGGCGCTTTGCGTCAAATCCGGCAACGCGTTGATTCTACGCAGCGGCAAGGAGGCAATTGAATCCAATAAGGCGATCGCTGCGGCGCTGCGCAAAGCGCTTGCAAGCGCCGGTCTGCCAGAGGATTGCGTGCAACTGGTGGAGGACTGCTCCCGCGAGAGCGCAACCGCTCTGATGTGCGCAAACGGGCTGGTGGATGTGCTGATCCCCCGCGGCGGGGCAGGTCTGATCCGTGCGGTTGTGGAGCAGGCCCGTGTCCCCGTGATCGAAACGGGAGCCGGCGTCTGCCATATCTATGCCGATGCTGCGGCAGAGCTGGAGATGGCGGTCAGCATCATCGAAAACGCCAAAACCTCCCGCCCCTCCGTTTGCAACGCGGTTGAAACGGTGCTGGTGCACAAGGATATCGCTGCGCAGCTCCTGCCTTCGCTTGCCGTGCGCTTGGCGCAGCACCCCGTGCAGCTGCGCTGCGACGAAGCGTCTCTGCGACTGCTGCAAGGCGACCGCAACGCAAGCGCGGCAACGCCTGAGGATTGGTCCACGGAATATGGCACACTGACGCTGTCGCTGAAAATTGTATCCTCCATGGAGGAGGCTCTGGCGCACATCCGCCGCTATGGCACGCGCCACAGCGAATGCATTGTGACGCAGGATTGCACAGCGGCGCAGCGCTTCCTGCGCGAAACGGACGCGGCGGCGGTCTATGTCAACGCTTCCACCCGCTTCACAGACGGCGGGGAATTCGGCTTCGGCGCGGAAATCGGCATTTCGACCCAAAAGCTGCACGCGCGTGGTCCCCTGGGGCTGCGGCAGCTGACCAGCGAAAAATACTTGATCCTGGGTGAAGGACAGATAAGGAGTTGAGCTTTAATGGCGGAAAAAAGACGGCGCACGCACCGGTGGGCGTTCCCGCTGGGCTTTTCGCTGGTGGCGCTCGCGCTTGTGGGCGCGGTGACGCTGGTGACGCTGCTGGTCAACGGCGTTAAGCAGCAGATCGAAAACCCGAAGGATAAGCTGCGCTACGAGGAATTTCTGCGGATCGTTGTCATGCACGACCCCGATCCCTTTGACGACGTGGATACTGCACCGAACATTTCGCAACTGCTGGACATCGCGATCTGGTCGCTGCAAAGTGATACCGGCGCCACCCCTAAGGAATACCCCATGGATGACGACGGCAACCTGCTGATGCCGCAGACGGACGTGGAAAAGGAATTCCTTCGCCTGTTTGGCAAGGACGTGCCCATGCACGAGACCATTGAGGGCGCAGATTACGAATTTGTGTACGACGCGCAGGAAAAGGTCTATCGCGTGCCCGCCACCGGAACACTGCAAATTTATGTGCCTGAGGTAACGGACATCGAAAAATTGGGCAATTCCGTCCGGCTGACAGTGGATTACCTAGCATACCACACCGGAGACTGGCAGTTTGAAAGCGACGGCAAGCCTGTAAAGCCCGCGCCCGTAAAGACCATGCTGATCACCCTTTTTGAGGACGACCAGCACCTGACGGTCGGCTCCATCCAGCTTCCCGCAGGGCAACAGCTGGCCGCAGAGGGAAGCACCGTGCTGGGATAACAAAGGCGGGCAGCGGCGTAAAATGCTTGCCGCTTCCCTGCCTGCGAAACAGCGCACAGCAGGCGAAACTTCAAAAAAACGCCCCGCAAAGAGTCTGCCGTCTCTTTGCGGGGCGCTGCTATACTCCTTTTTTCCCGTCCGGTCAATCCTCTTCCGAAGCGGAGGAAGCAACCACTTCATCCTGCTCGTGTTCTTCCTCCGGCGCGGCTTCGTCCTCGTCACCTTCGCTGAGCGCACGGATGGAAAGGCTGACACGCTGCTTTTCAAAATCAATGCCAACCACTTTCACCGTCACCGTCTCGCCGATTTGCAGCGCGTCCTGCGGCTTTTCAATCCGGCGATCCGCAATCTGCGAAATATGGATCAAACCATCCACACCAGGCAAGATCCGCGCAAAGGCACCGAAGCTGGTGAAGCTGACAATCTTTGCCTGCGCCACCGTACCCACGGGATACTCCTTGCGCAACATCTCCCAAGGGCTGTCCTCCGCCTTTTTGTAGCCCAGCGAAATCTTGTGCTTCTCAAAATCCAAGGCTTTGATGTATACATCAATTTCGTCACCGACGGCAACCACCTCGGAGGGATCCTTGATGCGGCTCCAGGAAAGCTCGGAAATGTGCACCATGCCGTCCAAGCCGCCGATATCCACAAAAGCACCATAACTCACCAAGGATTTGACGGTTCCGTGGTAGGTCTGCCCCACCTCCGCCTGCCCCCAGAAAGCGTCCTCCGCCGTTTTGCGGGCTTCCTGCGTCACCGCGCGGATGGAACCCACCGCACGGCGGCGCGGTTTATTTACCTCTATGATGCGGAACTGCACCGTCTGATGCAGCAAACCATCCAGCGGTGCGTTGCGCGGCACACCGGAAAGCGATCCTGGAATGAACACGCGTACCCCGGAGGTGACGGCGAGCACGCCGCCTTTGATCACATCCACAACCTTGCCCTCCAGCACGGAGCCGTCTTCCTCCGCTTGGATGATGCTTGTCCATGCCTTGGAAGCGTCATAACGCTTTTTGGAAAGCTGCACCGTGCCTTCCATGTCGTTGGTCTTGAGGATGATCAGGTCAAGCGTATCGCCCACATGCACTTCCTTGGTCATGTCCACAGTGGGATCGTTGCTGTATTCGTCCGCAGCAACATAGCCCGTCTGCTTGCGCCCGATATCCACCTGAAGCTCGGAAGGGTTCACCGCGGTCACATAACCCCTCACCTTTTGGTCGGTGTTCATGCCCTTCAGGGATTCCTCCAGCGCGGCGGTGAATTCCTCTTCCTCCGTTGCCGGTGCGACGGACGCGGTCGCTTCTTCAACGGTCGTTTCTTCAGCGGGCGTTCCCTCCGCCGCCGTTGTTTCCTCAACGGGAGCTTCTGCGGACAATACCTCCCGCTCCTCTGTGAGGGCGGGAGCAGAAACCCCCTCCGGTTCGGTAGAGAGGGAAGGGTTCTCGTTTTGGATCAAATCAGCCATTGCATTCAGTACCTCCTTTATTGTATGCGCCGGTGTGGACGCACCCGCTGTGCAGCCGATCGTGCGCAAGCGCACAAGCGCACCCGCATGCCTGCGAAGCTCCTCTTTCCCCTCCACTAGAAAAGACGGGCAGCAGTCCTCGCACACCGACTTGAGCTTTGCGGTATTGGAACTGGTGCGATCCCCGATGATCAGCATGGCCTCGCAGTTCGCAGCCAGGGCGCACGCTTCTTTCTGCCGCATCAGCGTTGCATTACATATTGTATCAAAAAAAATCGCGTTTGTACAGAGGGAAAAAGAATTTTTTATACTTTTTTCCCATTCCTCTGCGTGAAATGTGGTTTGCGCAACGCCAAGCACCTGTTTTTCCCGCCATTCCGGATGCGCTTGCAGCAATTGATCAAGCTCTGCGGCATTGCGGATGACCCAAGCCCCGCCCTTTGCAAAGCTGCGGATGCCGATCACCTCCGGATGGGCGGGATCCCCCGCGATCACGGTGGGAATCTCCGGCGCGGAATGTTCCGCAACCAGAGTGTGAATCTTTTTCACAAACGGGCAGGTGGCATCGCAGCAGGCAAGCCCCAGCGCCTGAATCTCCTCCATCGTTTCCTTGGAAACCCCATGCGCACGCACCACAACGGTATCGCCGGGGCGGCATTGGGAGGGGGACTCCACCGTGACCGCCCCACACGCTTGCAGCTCCCGCGCAATCTCCTTGTTGTGAATCAACTGCCCCAGCAACGAAACGGATTTGCCCTCGCGCAGCAGTGCCCGCGTCATTTCCACCGCGCGGCGCACGCCGAAGCAGAAACCGGCAGTCTTCGCCAAAATCAACGGCATCAGCTCAATACCCCTGTTCCCAGAGCGCGGTGACGGCGTTCATGATTTTTTCGGATGCCTGACGCGTCTCACGCGCGTTGGGGCTTTCGCCCAAACCCAGTTCCTCAAAAGGGATCACCTCGCCGAAGCGGATGGTGATCCTGCGGCGGAACTTTAGCGGACCTTCATGATAAATGCTTGCGGGGACGATGCTCGCCCTCGTTTTGCGCGCAAGCATGCTTACGCCGTTTTTTGCCGTCTGCGGGACACCATCCACTGAACGCTTTCCCTCTGGAAAAATGCCAAGCCCCGCGCGCCCATCCTTCAAAACCGCGATGGAGTATTCCAGCGCCTTGCGGTCGATCACATCGCGATCCACAGGAAAACCGTTGAAATGCCGGATGAAAAACGCGGAAAGCGGATGCCGGAACAGCTCCTTCTTTGCCATAAAACGCCAGTTCCGCTTCGAGGCGACCACAAGAAAGATCGGGTCAATGGAATGCAGGTGGTTGCATACAAGGATGTGCCCGGCGGCATCCTTGGGCAGACTTTGGCGCCCGACCACCTTGAAGCGAAAGGCGAAGCAAAAAAAGATCAGCCAGCCCAGGGGGCGCAGGACTGTGTACATAAAATAGGGCTTGATACGCCCGAAGGGGTAGCGCTCATAGGGATACTGCTTTTGCTTTGGCTCTTTCTTCATACGTCACCTAATTTCGATTGGATCAGTGTCACCGCCGCATTGACCGCGTCCTCAAGCGCCAGCCCGGTCGTGCTGAGCGTGAAGCTATCCGCCGCCGGCTTAAGCGGCGCGATAGGACGGTTGCTGTCCTGCGCGTCGCGCTGCCGGATTTCCCGCAACACCTTTTCGTAGGGTTCCCGGAAGCCCTTGGCGCACAATTCCTTGCAGCGGCGTTCGGCGCGCTCCTCCGCAGAGGCGGTGAGGAAAATTTTCACCTGCGCCTGAGGCAGCACCACCGTGCCGATATCCCGCCCATCGAGGATGCTGTTGCTGACCTCTGCAAGCGCACGCTGGCGTTCCAGCAAATAATCGCGCACGGCGGGGAGTGCCGAAACCTCGGAAGCGGCAAGCGAAGCCTCCGGCGTGCGGATGGCTTGCGAAACATCCTCTTCCCCAAGGAAAACGTGCTGCTCACCTTCAATATAACGCAGTGAAAGCGACAACTGCGGCAGCAGCGCCTCCACCGCCGCGGCATCCTTTGTGCTGATCCCCGCGCACCTTGCCGCATAGCCGATGCTGCGGTAAAGTGCGCCGGTATCAATATAGACATACCCCAGAACATGGGCCGCGCGGCGGGCGACGGAGCTTTTTCCAGCTCCGGAAGGCCCGTCGATCGCGATAGATACAACTTCGCTGCTCATCTGCCAACCCCTCCAATTGCTGCCGATTCGCCTGCCAAATGGCCGGTCGAAAACGCGATTTGCAAGTTAAAGCCGCCTGTATATGCGTCCACATCCAAAAGCTCCCCGGCGAAAAACAGCCCGGGCAGCCGCTTGGATTCCATGGTGCCGGGATGCACCTCGTTCACAGCCACGCCGCCTGAGGTAACAATTGCCTCCTCCATCGGACGCAAAGCGGTAACGGTAAGCCGCAGGCACTTGAGTACCGCGATAAGCGCCTGCCGCTGCGCCCGGGTCACCTGATTCACACGCAAGCCCGCCGGGATGCCGCTCAGCCGCACAACCACCGGCGTGAGGCTCTTTGGCAGCAAAGCGTTGAGCGCATTGATGAAGCTGCGGTTCGCATTTTCGCCAAATTCCCGCAGCAGCCGCGCATCAAGCTGCTCCTGGCGCAGCGCCGGTTTCAGATCCAGCCGCAGCTCATAGCGGTCCGGCTCCATTTCCCGCATGTGGGAGCTGGCGCTGAGCGCCATGGGACCCGATACGCCGAAATGCGTGAAGAGAATTTCGCCAAAATCCCTGAAGATCACCCGGCAGCGCCTGTTGTCGAACACCTCCAGCGCCGTATTGCGCAGGGCAAGCCCCATCAGGTTGCTGCAAAAGCCTTCGTGGCACTCCAGCGGCACCAGAGAAGGCTTGGGCGCAACGATGGCGTGCCCCGCCTGCGCCGCAAGGATGTAACCGTCGCCGGTGGAACCGGTCGCGGGATAGGAACAGCCGCCTGTGGCGAGAACCACCGCATCCGCGCGGTGCTCCACGCCCTCCTCGGTCAAAACGCCTGCGGCACGCCCCTCCTCCATTATAAGCTTAGTCGCGCGCCCGACAGAGATTCCTGCGCCTTTTTGCCTGCAAAAAGCGATCAGCGCATCCGCAACCTCATGTGCGTTATCCGAAACAGGAAAAACGCGCCGCCCGCGCTCTGTTTTGAGCGCCACGCCGCGTGATTCCAGCAGTTCCATCAGATCGCATGGCATAAAACGTGAAAACGCGCCAAATAAAAAGCGACCGTTCACAGGCACGTTGGCAATCAACTCATCAAGGGCGTTGCAGTTGTTGGTAACATTGCAGCGCCCCTTGCCGGTGATGCGAAGCTTGGCCGCGGGCAGGCGGTTGCGCTCCAACAGCACGACCTTCACGCCCGGCGCGGCGGCGCTTGCGGCAGCCATCAACCCGGCGGGACCGGCACCCACCACGAGCACCCGGCGCATTAATCTGTGCCCTCCGCTTCCGCCACATCGGAGGAATCATAAATTTCGTACTGCGCCCAAACACGCTCCAGCGAACGCAGCGTTTCGTACACATGATCCCCCTGGCTGCGGGCGCAGGCGGCAAGCAGGGCGTTGATCAAGCTCATGGGCGCCACCAAGGAATCCACGAACGAAACCGCGTCGCACCTTGCGGCAAGCACATGCTGCGCCAAGCCCGCAATGGGGGAATGCACGCTGTCGGTGATTGCAATGGCGCAGGCGCCGCGGTCGCGCGCAAAGCGCAGCGCAGTTATGGTGCGCTTGGAATAACGCGGAAAGCTGATGGCAATGCACACATCGTTTTCGTTGATGCGCAGCAGTTGTTCATAGATTTGGCTGGCGCTGAAGGCATCCACATAGACTACGCCGGGATGCAGGATGTTGAGATAAAGCGCCAAAAAATTCGCCAGTGCGGCGGAGGAACGCGTTCCTTGGATATAGATGTG
>JAISQZ010000150.1 GCA_031273905.1 Oscillospiraceae bacterium
CCTGTGGGCAAATAATCACAGGCTTGGCATCACAGCCCTTCACCAGCGCACGCGCCAAAAGCAGCGAACTGACAATGCCGTCCATCTCCGCTTTTTTAAAGGGCAGCAGCACAAAGCCAACCATGATGAACACAATATCGCCGGATTTGACCGTTTTGTCGATCAATTTTGCCGCATGCATCGTCAGCGGTTCGCCCATTTTTTTGCGGGCGGCATCGTAAAGGATACGGCAGACACCATAGCCGCGCGGATCAAGGTTGCTTAGGTCGTCCAAGCTTTGCCCCAAATTATATTGCGTCAGTTCCTGCTGTGTCATAAATCCGTTTCCTCCAGGAATTCATCCCACAAATACTTATGCAGCTTTGCCAGAAGCTCCGGCGCTTTGCCGCCCACCGGCTTGCCGTCTACGCTCTGCGCCGCCAAGCCGAAGGAACCGGCGCTGGAAATCAGAACCTCATCAGCGCTGAACACGTCCTCCAGCGTATATGCGGTTTCATCCACGGGGATGCCCTGTGCCTTGCAGGCTTTGATCAGGTGTGCGCGGGCGATGCCCGGCAAAATGTAATGATCCGCCGGCGCAGTAATAAACACGCCGTCCTTGATGATATGGCAGTTGCTGTGGGCGCATTCGGTCACGCGGCCGCCGCGGTGGAAGATGGTTTCGTCCGCGCCCGCCTGCTTCGCTTTTTCGCTGGCCATGACGCTGGGCAAAAGATTCAGCGTTTTGATGTTGCAGTGCAAAAAGCGGGTGTCCTCCAAGGTGATCAGCTTCACCTTTTTTTTCAGTGGCTGCACCTGCATCGGGCGGATCACAATCCAGAGGTTTGGCCGCACGTCGTCTTCCGGGAACACATGATTGCGGATCCCCGTGCCGCGCGTCGCTTGCCAATAGACAAAATTCTCGCCACCGTCCATTTTGCGGAGCATCTCATTCAGAATACCTTTGAGCGCTTCCTTGCTTTGCGCAAGCTTGATCCCCAGCAGACCCGCGCTGTTATAAAACCGATCCGTGTGCTCATCCAGGGTAAAGATTTTGTAGTTGCGGCTATAGGTTGCGTCATAGACGCCGTCGCCGAAATAGCATACGCGGTCGTTCATTGGAACGGTCATCTTCTCAAGCGGACCATATTCCCCGTTATAATAACCCAACAGCTCCATCGCAACCATCCCCAATTCCTATTTTGCTTTTACTTTTTACGCTCACTATTTTACTACCAATAAAAGCAAATGTAAACAGTTCCCTCGCATTTTAGCGGAAACTAAAGCATTGACCGGAAAGAAAAGGGCAAAGCCGAAAAAATTTCTTTGATTGATGCCGTTCGGAAAAATTATTTCTTCCAAAACGGCGGCTTTGACAGCCAGCGGATGGCTCGTTCCAGCGCCCAACTCCAGCGCAGGCGGATTAAAACAAAAAGCCAGCCCACAAACCAGCCATCAAACTGTGTGCACAGCGCCCGCCAGCTGCGCCGCCAAAAGAACTGTGCGGCTTCGCTGCGCAGAAGGCGGCGCAATTGCCTATGCGCGGTTTTGCGCTCCTTTTCCAACGGCAAACGCCAGATCTCCTGGTAGACCGCGCGCATCACGCCTTGCGCACAGCCACGTTTTATTTCCTCCTCCGGAACTCCCAGCGCCCGGAACAGCGGAAGATCCGCCCGGTATTGCGCCAAAATACGATCGGCGGGGTCATGGCGCAAAGAATTCACAGCGCTGCCCTCCCGCTGAAAATAGCGGTAGAGCGGCTGTGGGCAATGGGCGACGCGGTCACAAAAACGAAGGTAGCGCAGCAAAAAATCGCGATCCTCGCCGATGCTTTTTCCGGGGAACATTTGCAAGCCCTGCGCCGCAACAATATCCCTGCGCAAAAGCTTATTCCAAAGACTGTTGCAGCCCGAATCTCGCATCATCAGATGCACAAGCGTTTGCAGCAATTCCGTCCGTCCCTGTGCCAGCGGCGGAAGCTGCCCGGTGAAGCTGACGCGCACATCGCCTTCGGTGCGCACAAAAAAATGATCGCAAATGCAAAGCTGCGCCTGCGTTTTTTTGGCAAGCGACGTCATTTGCAGCAAGAACGCCGGTTCCATCTGATCATCCGCATCCAAAAAAGCAAGGTACTCCCCTTTTGCCGCCGCGATTCCCGCATTGCGCGCGGCGCTGACCCCCGCATTCGCCTGCCGGAGCAGGCGGATTTTTTCGTTGACGTGGCGTGCACAAAGCGCTGCGGAACCATCTGTGGAGCCATCGTCTACCAGAATCATTTCCCAGTCGGCAAAGCTCTGCGCCAGCACGGAAGCAATCGCCGCCTCCACATAGTGCGCAACGTTATAAACCGGCACAATGACCGAGACCGTCACAGGCATAAAGCAATCCTTTCCGGCTGCGGCAGAACATCCGGCAGCGAAGGGCAGCAGACGGCAAAAACATAACCCGCAGGCGCTTCAGGCAGAAAAACCTTGCCCGCGCCCCCCGCCTTATATTTTGCCTCTTTTCGTACCCAAAGCTCCAGCAGCGGCATGTTTTCCTCCTCCGGCGTAGCGGCAATCCTCTGCCTGAGCCGCACCGGGCTGCGCACTATCCGATCCAGGCGCTCCGCGTCGCAGCCGATATAGCCCCGGTCGTTTACGCCAAGCAGCACCAAACCCTTGCAGTGGCTGATGCTGAATTCCGGCGCACCGGAAACAAAAGGCTTGCCGTTTTCACGCAGCAAAACCTCGCCTTCCCCCAGCACACGGCGCAGCAAAACCCGCCCCGCAAGATGCTGTTCCTGCTGCGCCGCCCCTGCGGGCAGCAGATCATAGAACAGGGAAATCATCAATCAAGGAAGCGCTCGTTGAGCGTCAGGTTGAACTCCCGGGCGATCGTCCGGAGGTTATCATCAGTGATCGTTTGAAGGACGGGTTTTCCGCTGGCGAGCACCTGCAGGGTGATCTGCGCCGCCTTTTCGATGGCGTGGAGCAGCCCGAAGGTAGAATCAAAATCGGT
>JAISQZ010000151.1 GCA_031273905.1 Oscillospiraceae bacterium
GCAAGTTTTCGCAGGATATCATCCTCCGCCCGATCATTTCCGAAGCCTCCATGCTCGGCGCGGGCGAAAAAAAATACACCTTTGAAGTAGCGAAGGGCGCCAACAAGGCGGAAATCGCCAGGGCGGCGGAGGAACTGTTCAAGGTGAAGGTTGCCAAGGTCAACACGCTCAATGTGAAGGGGCATCTGCGCCGTTACGGCAGATTTGAGGGCTACAAGCCCGATTGGAAAAAAGCCGTGGTCACCCTGACGGAGGATTCCAAGACCATTGAATTCTTTGACGGAATGCTGTAAGCAATTTTTCGCGGCAATGAATGGGGCGTGGCAGTCCCCGCAAAAGCCGCCAGAAAAGGAGAGAATACCCCATGCCAATCAAGATATATAAGCCGACCACGAATGCGCGGCGGAATATGTCCACAACGGATTATTCCGGGCTTTCTAAGGTCAGACCGGAAAAAAGCCTGCTTGTGCCGCAGAAGAAGCACGCAGGGCGCAACAGCTACGGGCGTATCACCGTGCGCCACCGCGGCGGCGGCAACCGTCAAAAGTACAGGCTCATTGATTTCAAGCGCAACAAGACTGGGGTTCCCGCAGTGGTTGCGACGCTGGAATACGATCCCAACCGCTCCGCGCACATCGCGCTGCTGCGCTATGAGGATGGCGAAAAGCGCTACATCCTCGCCCCTGCGGGCTTAAAGGTGGGCGACGCGGTTCACGCCGGAGCCGATGCGGATATCAAACCCGGCAACGCCCTTCCGCTGAGCAGCATCCCCACCGGCACGGTGATCCACAACGTGGAGCTTTATCCCGGGCGCGGCGGGCAGTTGGTACGCGCGGCAGGCAACGCCGCGCAGCTTATGGCGAAGGAAGGCGGTCTTGCGCTGCTGCGGCTGCCCTCGGGCGAGCTGCGCAACGTGCCGGTGCGCTGCATGGCGACCGTTGGCGCGGTGGGCAACGGCGATCACGAAAACGTGAAGCTCGGCAAGGCGGGGCGCACACGGCACATGGGGATCCGCCCGACTGTGCGCGGTTCCGTGATGAACCCCTGCGACCACCCGCACGGCGGCGGCGAGGGCAAATCCCCCATCGGGCGCCCCGGTCCCGTAACGCCTTGGGGCAAGCCCGCGCTGGGTTACAAGACCCGTGCGCATAAAAAGGCTTCCAGCAAACTGATTATCAAACGCCGCAACGGCAAATAAGAAAGGAGCACGAACCCATGAGCAGAGGCGCGAAGCTGATTGAACGCGGTCCTTTTGTGCAGGAAAAGCTGCTTGCGCGCGTTCAGAAAATGAACGATGCCAGGCAAAAGCAGGTGCTCAAAACTTGGAGCCGTGCGTCAACGATCTATCCCGATTTTGTCGGTCACACCTTTGCGGTGCATGACGGACGCAAGCATGTTCCGGTGTATGTGACGGAGGATATGGTGGGGCACAAGCTCGGCGAGTTTGCCCCGACCCGCACCTTCCGCGGGCACGCCGGCAGCAAAACCTCGAAGAAGTAACGGTCGAAAGGAGTGTATTCACCATGCAGGCTACCGCGAAGGTGACCTATGTGCGCATTACGCCCCGCAAGGTGCAGATTGTGCTTGATCTCATCCGCAACCAGCCCGCGGAAAAGGCTTTGGCGATCCTGAAATACACGCCCAAGTCCGCGTGCGAACCCCTGTTGAAGCTGCTCAAATCCGCGATGGCGAATGCGGAAAACAACTATAACATGGATACCTCCCGCCTTTTTGTTGCCGAGGCGAACGTCGGTCAGGGGCCGACCCTCAAGCGGATGCGTCCGCGCGCAAAAGGCAGCTCCACCCGCATCAACAAGAAAACGTCCCACATCACCCTGGTTCTCAGGGAAGCGGAATGAGCAAGGAGGAGAGAAAACGATGGGCCAAAAAGTGAACCCAACCGGTCTGCGCATCGGTGTGATCAAGCCTTGGGAATCCCGCTGGTATGCGAAGGATCAAAGCTTTGGCGACACCCTGGTGGAGGACTACAATCTGCGCAGCTATCTGCTGAAGACCTTGGCATCTGCCGGTGTTCCCAAGGTGGAAATTGAGCGCGACGCCAAGCGCGTCTATATCAAGCTCCATTGCGCGAAGCCCGGCATGGTGATCGGGCGCGGCGGCGCGGAAATTGAGAAGCTGCGCGCGCTGTGCGAAAAGAAGCTCGGCGGCAAAAAGGTTTCGCTGGATATCATCGAAATCAAGCAGCCGGATCTCAACGCCCAGCTTGTGGCGGAAAACATTGCCGCGCAGCTGGAAAAACGCGCTTCCTTCCGCCGGGCGCTCAAGCAGGCGATCGGGCGCACGATGAAGCTTGGCGCGAAGGGGATCAAAACCCAGGTTTCCGGCCGTTTGGGCGGCGCGGAAATTGCGCGCACGGAGCATTACCACGAAGGAACCATCCCGCTGCAAACGATCCGCGCCGATATTGATTACGGCTTCGCCGAAGCGAAGACGACCTACGGCAGGATCGGCGTGAAGGTTTGGCTCTATAAAGGCGAAGTGCTGCGGGATACCGCCCGCCGCCAGCGCAGGGAAGGGGGCAGACGCTGATGCTGTTACCAAAACGTGTGAAGCACCGCAAGGTGCAGCGGGGCAGGATGAAGGGCAAGGCGACGCGGGGCAACTTTATCGCCTACGGCGATTATGGTCTGGAGGCGCTGGAGCCCTGCTGGATCACCGCCAACCAGATTGAGGCGGCGCGTATTGCCATGACCCGCCACATCAAGCGCGGCGGTAAGGTTTGGATCAAGATTTTCCCCGATAAGCCTGTGACCGCGAAGCCCGCCGAAACCCGCATGGGTTCCGGTAAAGGCGCCCCGGAATACTGGGTCGCCGTGGTGAAGCCCGGGCGCATCCTGTTCGAAATTGCCGGCGTTGAAACGGAGCTTGCGCGCGAGGCCATGCGCCTTGCAGCAACCAAGCTGCCGGTGAAATGCAAATTTGTAACGAAGCAAGAAACGGGTGGTGAGCAAGAATGAAAGCCAGTGATTTCCGTTCCCTTTCCGCTGAGGAGCTGGATGCCAAGCTGCTTGCGCTGAAGGATGAGCTGTTCAAACTGCGCTTCCAGGCGGCAATCAACCAGCTCGATAACCCGATGCGTATCAGTGCCGTGAAGAAGGACATCGCGCGGATCAAAACCGTTCAGCGCGAAACCGGGCTTCACGCCGCCAACTCATAAGGAAAGGGAGGTTATGACAAGATGAGCGAAAGAAACCTCAGAAAAACCAGGGTTGGTGTGGTTACCAGCGACCGGATGGACAAGACCGTTGTGGCTGCCATCAAGGATAAAGTCCCGCATCCGCTGTACAAGAAGATCATCAACCGCACGCTGAAGATCAAGGCGCATGACGAAGAAAACGCCTGCGGCATCGGCGACCGCGTGCTGCTGATGGAAACGCGCCCCATCTCCAAGGATAAGCGCTGGCGCGTGGTTAAGATTCTCGAAAAAGCCAAGTAAGGAGGAAGCACTGTGATTCAACAACAGAGTTACCTCAAGGTGGCCGACAACACGGGCGCGAAGGAGATCATGTGCATCCGCGTTTTGGGCGGCACCGGCAGGAGGTATGCCAATATCGGCGACGTCATTGTGGCTTCCGTCAAGAAGGCGACGCCCGGCGGCGTAGTAAAAAAAGGCGATGTGATCAAGGCGGTGGTTGTTCGCACAGCGAGCGGTCTGCGCCGCGGGGACGGAACCTATATCCGCTTCGACGAAAACGCCGCCGTGATCATCAAAGAGGATAAGACCCCAAGAGGCACCCGCATTTTTGGACCGGTTGCAAGAGAGCTTCGCGAAAAAGAATACGTGAAGATCCTCTCCCTTGCGCCGGAAGTGCTGTGAGCGGGGGAGGGAAAGAGATGAATCGAGAGCAACACAAGGTGCATGTGCGCAGCGGCGATGAGGTCGTTGTGATCAACGGCAAATATCGCGGCAAGCGCGGCGAGGTGCTTGAGGTCAGCCCCAAGGAGGGCAAGGTGATCGTCAAGGGCGTCAACATCGTCACCAAGCACGTCAAGCCCCGCAAGCAGGGCGAACAGGGCGGGCTGATCAAGGTGGAAAGCGCACTGTTTTCTTCAAAGGTGCAGTTGATCTGCCCGAAGTGCCACCGCCCCACCAGGATCGGGCACAAGATCAACGCCAAGGGCAAAAAGGTGCGCTGCTGCAAAAAAAGCGACTGCAGCGCAGAATTTGAATAAGGGAGGTACATGACACATGGCAAGGCTCCAGGAGCTTTACAGTCAAACCGTCGCGCCGAAGCTGATGGAAAAATTTGCGTACAAGAGCGTCATGCAAATCCCGAAGCTGGATAAAATTATCATCAACGTCGCCTGCGGCGAGGCGCGGGATAACCCCAAGATGCTTGACGCGATCGTTGCGGATTTGAAAGCGATCACCGGGCAGAAGCCGGTGCTGTGCAAGGCGAAAAAGAGCGTGGCGAACTTTAAGCTGCGCGAGGGCATGACCATTGGCGCGAAGGTGACTTTGCGCGGCGAGCGGATGTATGAATTCCTCGACCGTTTTTTCAGTGTGGCGCTGCCCCGCGTGCGCGATTTTCGCGGGATCAACCCGGATTCCTTCGACGGACGCGGCAATTACAACATGGGTGTGAAGGAACAGCTCATTTTCCCGGAGATTGATTACGACAAGATCGACAAGGTGCGCGGCATGGATCTGTGCTTTGTCACCACAGCAAACACCGATGAAGAGGCGCGCGAGCTGCTTACGCTGTTCGGCGCACCGTTCGCAAGATAAGGGAGGGAATTTTTGTGGCAAAAACATCAATGAAGGTAAAGCAGGCGCGCCCCGCGAAATTCTCTTCGCGCCGATACAACCGGTGCAAAATCTGCGGCCGCCCCCATGCCTATCTCCGCAAATACGGCGTTTGCCGCATTTGCTTCCGTGAGCTTGCGCACAAAGGGCAAATCCCCGGGGTAAGAAAGGCAAGCTGGTAAATTAGAGTTTGGATTTTAGATATTAGACCCTTAAGAGCGGTCTAACATCCAACATCTAACGTCTAACATCTAGTTCAAGGAGGTTGACGACGCTATGCAAATCACGGATTCCATCGCCGATATGCTCACAAGGATCCGCAACGCGAATGCCGCGAAGCATGATACGGTGAAGATCCCCGCATCCAACATAAAGAAGGCGATTGCGCAGATTCTGTTGGAGGAAGGGTATATCAAGAACTTCCGCGTCCATGATGACGGCAGGCAGGGGGTCATTGAGATCGTCCTGAAATATGGGCCAAACAAATCCAAGGTCATCACGGGGCTGCGCAGGGTTTCCAAGCCCGGTCTGCGCATTTATTCCAGCTGCGAAGAGATCCCGAGGGTTATGCGCGGGCTGGGAATCGCGATTCTTTCCACGCCGCAGGGCGTAATGACGGACAGAGCCGCCCGCAAGGTAAACGTCGGCGGCGAGGTTCTGGCATTCATTTGGTAAAAGGAGGTGCTGTTATTATGTCCCGTATCGGACGGCTGCCCATCGCAATCCCCGCCGGTGTTGACGTCAGTGTTGACGGCAGCGCCGTGACGGTGAAGGGGCCCAAGGGTGTCCTCAGCCGCCAATTTCATCCCAATATCACCATCACGAAGGAAGGCGAAACCCTCACGGTGACGCGCCCGGATGACGCGCAGCAAAACCGTGCGCTGCATGGTCTGAGCCGCAGCCTGCTTGCCAATATGGTCACCGGCGTTTCTCAGGGCTTCAAGCGCGAGCTTGAGGTCAACGGTGTTGGCTACCGCGCACAAAAGCAGGGCAGGCAGCTGGTGCTCAACATCGGTTATTCCCACCAGGTGATTGTGGAAGAGACCGAGGAGATCTCAATTGAGGTTCCCGCGCCCAACAAGGTTGTGATCCTTGGCGCAGACAAACAAAAGGTTGGGCAGTTCGCAGCGGAGGTGCGCGAAAAACGCCCCCCGGAGCCTTACAAGGGCAAGGGCATCAAATATGCCGAGGAGGTCATCCGCCGCAAGGAAGGGAAGACCGGCAAGGGCAAGTAGGTTCTTAAAGTTCAGGGGCTGGAGGCTGGAATGCGCACAAAAGCGCCCGGCGCCCAGCATTGAGTAGGAGGTAAGGCGCAATGATTACAAAGAAAAGCAACAACATTTCCCGCAAGCGGCGGCACAGGCGTGTGCGCGGCAAGGTTTCCGGAACGGCGGCGCGCCCCCGCCTGAACGTCTTTCGCTCCCTGCAAAATATTTACGCGCAGTTGATTGACGACGCTTCCGGCACAACGCTCGCCGCGGCTTCCAGCGTGGAGAAGGAATTTGCGGCCTATGGCGGCAATAAGGAGGCGGCGCGCAAGGTGGGCAAGGCGCTTGCCGGGCGCGCGGCAGAAAAAGGCATCACAGATGTCGTGTTTGACCGCGGCGGCTATATCTATCACGGGCGGGTGCTTGAACTCGCCGAGGGCGCCCGCGAGGGCGGCTTGAAGTTCTAAGGAAGAGGAGGGAAATCAATGGCTAAGATTGATCCGGCGGGCTTTGATCTGACCGAACGCGTTGTCGCCATCAACCGTGTATCCAAGACGGTGAAGGGCGGGCGTATCTTCAAATTTTCCGCGCTGGTGGTGGTTGGCAACGGCAAAGGCATGGTCGGCTTTGGGCTGGGAAAATCGGGCGAAGTGCCAGATGCCATCCGCAAAGGCATTGAAGACGCGAAGAAGAACCTGATCAAGGTTCCTCTGCGCGGCACAACCATCCCCCACGAGGTGATGGGCAAATACGGCGCGGGCTTGGTGCTTTTGAAGCCTGCTCCTCCGGGCACCGGCGTAATTGCGGGCGGTCCCGTGCGTGCGGTTGTGGAAACGGTTGGCATTCACGACATCCGCACAAAGGCGCTGCGTTCGAATAATCCCTGTAATGTGGCGCGCGCAACCCTGCAGGGTCTTGCGCAGCTGCGCAGCGCGGAAGAGGTCGCGGCGGTTCGGGGAAAAACCGTCGGCGAAATTTTAGGTTAAGGAGGGTGTAAGGATGGCTGAGCAAGCAAGTGTCTCCGTCAGGCTCGTTCGCAGCCTGATCGGAAGCAAAAGAAAACAGATTGCCACCGCTCACGCACTCGGATTACGGAAAATCGGCGATTGCAGCCAGCAGCCGGATTCCGCGGCAACGCAGGGGAAGCTCCGCGTTGTGTCGCATCTGGTTGAGGTGACGCAGCCCGCGCAAGGAGGTGCGGTTTAAATGAGATTGCATGAGCTTTCTCCCGCGGCAGGTTCCGCAAAGGAGCGCAAGCGCATCGGGCGCGGTCACGGCTCCGGGCAGGGCAAAACCGCCGGCAAGGGGCATAAGGGTCAAAAGGCGCGCAGCGGCGCGAAGGGCGCGGGCTTTGAGGGCGGGCAAATGCCGCTGGCGCGGCGCGTGCCCAAGCGCGGCTTCAACAACATCTTCCGCAAGGAGATCGCCATTGTTAATTTGACGGCGCTGGAAGAAGCCTTTGAAGCGGGCGCAACGGTCAACGCCCAAGCGCTGATTGCTTCCGGGTTGATCAAAAAGGAATTGGACGGCGTTAAAATCTTGGGCAGCGGCGAACTCACGAAGGCGCTGACTGTGCAGGTGAAGGCCTGCTCCGCTGCAGCGAAAGCGAAGATTGAAGCGGCGGGCGGAACCGTGGAGGTGGCGTAAATTATGCTGCAAACCATTATCAACGCTTGGAAAATCGCCGATCTGCGCAAGAAGATCCTCTTCACTGCGTTCATTCTGCTGGTGTTCCGGATCGGTTCCGCCATCACAATCCCCTTCGTCAACATCGGCGACGGCGGCATCATTGATCTGGCAAACGACAGTTCCTTTTTGAGCTACCTCAACATGATGACGGGCAACGCCTTCAACTACGCAACCATCCTGGCGATGTCCATCACCCCCTACATCAACAGTTCCATCATCATGCAGCTGCTTGCCGTGGCGATCCCCGCCTTGGAACGGCTGCAAAAGGAAGGCGAGGAGGGGCGCAAAAAGATTGCGACCATCACCCGCTATGTGACGATCGGGTTGGGGCTGATGCAGAGCACGGCATATTACTTCTTCCTGCGCAACGAGGGCGTTTTGCTCACGGACGCGCAGAACCAGCCCTTCACGGGCTTCCCGATGGTGTTGCAGGCGATGGTGATCATTTCGGTGCTCACCGCGGGCGCGGGACTGACCATGTGGCTGGGCGAGCGGATTACGGAAAAAGGCATCGGCAACGGGGTTTCAATCCTGCTGTTTGCCGGCATCATCGCCCGTATCCCCCAATTGGCGGCCTCGCTGTTCAGCCCGGATATCCGCGTGGGATATTTTTTCCGCGGCGACGTCTATTATTTCCTGGCGCCGATTGCGGCGATTTCGTTGCTGGCGATTGTCGCCTTCATCGTATGGATGGACAATTCCGAGCGGCGCATCCCCGTGCAATACGCCAAGCGCGTTGTGGGGCGCAAGATGTACGGCGGGCAGAGCACGCATATCCCCATCAAGGTCAACATGAGCGGCGTGATGCCTGTCATTTTCGCAAGCTCAATTCTTTCGCTGCCGCCCACAGTGCAGATGTTCATCCAGGCACCGGCGGAGGGCAGCTTCTGGGCAGGGTTTTTCAAGGTCTTTACGCAGACGCACCCCGCTTACGCCTTGATTTATTTTGTGCTGATCATCGGTTTTGCTTATTTCTATTCGAGCATCCAGTATGACCCGGTGGAAATGAGCAACAACATCCGCAAAAATTCCGGCACAATCCCCGGTTACCGTCCCGGGCAGCCGACCTCCGATTACATCAGGCGGATTTTAAGCCGGATCACGCTGCTGGGCGCACTGATGCTCAGTGTGGTGGCGCTGTTCCCAATCCTGTTTTCCATCGGATCGGACGCGCTGCTTGCCCTGCGCGGCTTGATGCAGACGGACGCTTCCGGCAACGAGGTTCCCGCTACCATGAGCATTGCCATGGGCGGCACTTCCATTATCATTATGGTCGGCGTTGCGCTGGAAACGGTGAAGCAGCTGGAAAGCCAGATGATGATGCGGCACTACAAGGGCTTTTTGGATTAAGCGGCGCTTTTGTTGCGGGTGCTTCCCTTGCGGGCGGACGCTGCAGATCCGATTAAGGAGGGAACGGCTTGATCATCCTGAAGACCTCCCGTGAACTCGCGCTGATGCGCGATGCCGGGCGCATTGCCGCCGAGGCGCTGCAACTGGCGGGGGAGGCGGTCAGGCCGGGGGTGACAACGGCGCAGATCAACCGCATTGCCCACGATTTTATTGTAAAATCCGGCGCGGTTCCAAGCTTTCTCCATTACAACGGCTTTCCCGCAGCCTGCTGCGTTTCCGTCAATGAGGAAGTGATCCACGGCATCCCGGGCAAACGCGTATTGCGCGAGGGCGATCTTGTGAGCATCGATTTGGGCGCGACCTATCACGGTTATGTGGGCGACACCGCGGCGAGCTTTGCTGCCGGTCACATTCCCGCTGAAATGCAACGCCTGCGCGACGCTACGAAGGAAAGCCTCCTTTGCGCCATCGAAAAGGCGGTGCCGGGCGGCAGACTGGGCGATATCGGTGCGGCGGTGCAGGAATTTTGCGAAGCACGGGGCTATTCCGTCGTGCGGGATTATACCGGGCACGGCGTGGGCAAGGCGCTGCACGAGGATCCCAGCGTACCCAATTACGGCAGTGCCGGGCGCGGGCTGAGGCTGCGTGCGGGCATGACCCTGGCGATTGAGCCGATGGTAAACCTGGGGCGCGCGGCGGTGTGCACGCAGGCGGATCATTGGACCGTCAAAACCAGGGACGGTTTGTGTTCCGCGCATTTTGAACACAGCGTTGCGGTCACGGAACATGGTCCCGTTATCCTGACGGCGCTTTGAGGTGATGTGCGATGTGGAAAACCGGAACGGTGCTGAGATCCCTTGCGGGGCGCGACAAAGGGTATTTGCTTTGTGCGTTTGGCGGGGAGGAGGACTTTGCGCTTGTCTGCGACGGCAAGGAACGCCCGCTGCAAAGACCAAAGCGCAAAAACAGGAAGCACTTGGTCGCTTTGGAGGACGTCATGCCGCTGGAGCCGGAAGCCCTGCGGGGCAACCGTGCGCTGCGTCGCCGTCTGCGGCAAATTGAGGAGGAAAGGTTGATGCAAGGTGCCGAAATCTGATTTAATTGAAATCGAGGGCGTTGTGCTCGAGGCACTCCCCAACGCAACCTTCAAAGTGGAGCTGGAAAACGGTCACCAGATCCTGGCGCATATTTCCGGCAAGCTGCGGATGAACTATATCCGCATCCTGCCAGGCGATAAAGTCACGGTGGATATGTCCCCTTACGATCTCACGCGGGGGCGCATTACCTGGCGCAGCAAATAGGCAGTTTTGAGCAAGGAAGGAATGGGTGCATTATGAAAGTCAGACCTTCTGTGAAGAAGATTTGCGAAAAATGCAAAATTATCCGCCGCAAGGGGCGCATCATGGTGATCTGTGAAAACCCCAAGCATAAGCAGCGCCAGGGTTAACCCGGCGAACCAATGAAGGAGGTGCATGAGTACCATGGCGCGTATTTCAGGTGTGGATTTGCCCCGGGATAAGCGGGTGGAAATCGCTTTGACTTATATTCTGGGGATTGGGCGCAACACGGCGGCCGAGATCATCGCGGCGACCGGCGTCAATCCGGATATCCGCGTGAAGGATCTTTCGGAGGAGGACGTTTCCAAGCTGCGTGATTACATAGACCGCAGTTGCAAGGTGGAAGGCGACCTCCGCCGCGAAACGCAGTTTGACGTGAAGCGCTTGATCGAAATTGGCTGCTACCGCGGCGTGCGGCACCGCAAGGGTCTGCCGGTGCGCGGTCAGCGTTCCAAGACCAACGCACGCACGCGCAAGGGTCCGAAAAAGACCATTGCGAACAAGAAGAAATAAGTCAGGAGGGGTTTTATGGCAACCAAGGCCACCGGCAAGAAGACGACCGGCACGCGCAGACGCCGCGAGCGCAAGAATATTGAACGCGGTGCCGTGCATATCCAGTCGACCTTCAACAACACCATTGTTACCATCACCGACGTTGCGGGCAACGCCCTTTCCTGGGCGAGTTCCGGGGAGATGGGCTTTCGCGGCTCCAAAAAGTCCACGCCCTTTGCCGCGCAGACGGCTGCGGAAACCGCCGCCAAGGCGGCGATGGAGCATGGGCTAAAGTTTGTCGAGGTTTTTGTGAAGGGTCCGGGTTCCGGGCGCGAGGCCGCCATCCGTGCGCTGCAAACCGCCGGGCTGGAGGTCAGCCTGATCAAAGACGTAACGCCCATCCCGCACAACGGCTGCCGCCCGCCAAAACGCCGCCGTGTCTAGTTTTTTCAACGAATGGAGGGATAACATCCTATGGCAAGATATACTGGTGCGGTCTGCAAGCTTTGCCGCCGCGAGGGGAAAAAGCTCTTCCTGAAGGGCGACCGCTGCTATACCGGCAAATGTGCGCTGGAGCGGCGTTCCTACGCGCCGGGGCAGCACGGGCAGGGCCGCAAAAAACCGACGGAATACAGCATCCAGTTGCGTGCAAAGCAAACGGCGCGCCGTTATTATGGCTTGCAGGAGGGTCAGTTTCACAAGTACTTCGTCATGGCGGAGCGCAAGGGCGGCGTGACGGGCGAAACGCTGCTGCAAATTTGTGAAAGCCGCCTGGATAACGTCATCTATCTGCTGGGCTGGGGCAATTCCCGCGCAGAGGCGCGTCAACTGGTGACCCACGGGCATTTCACCGTCAACGGCGGCAAGGTGGATATTCCGTCTTACCTGCTTAAGGCGGGGGACAGTGTGGGGATCAGGGGAAAAAGCCGCGACAGCGAAAAAATCAGGCAGGTGCTGGAAAGCAACGCCTCCCGCCCTGTGCCGCAATGGCTGGATCTCAACCGCGACGCCTTGGAGGGCAAGGTGACCGAGCTCCCGTCCCGCGAGCAGATTGCCGCGCCGGTGGAAGAGCATCTGATTGTTGAGTTCTATTCCAAGTAACCGCTTTGCCGCGCAGAGTTCCGCATTTTTATGCCGCGCGGCAGCGCTTGGCTTGGCGTCCATTGAAAGGGGAGGTTTTCGCATGATTGGAATCGAAAAGCCCAAAATTGATATTGGCGAAATTAGACCGGACGGAACCTACGGAAGGTTTATTGTGGAGCCGCTGGAGCGCGGGTTCGGCACGACGCTGGGGAATTCCCTGCGCCGCGTGCTGCTTTCGTCGCTGCCGGGCTTTGCCATCACTTCCGCAAAGGTGGATGGCATCCTGCACGAATTTTCCACCATCCCCGGCGTGAAGGAAGACGTCACCGAAATTATTCTCAACCTCAAAAGTGTGATCCTGAAAATCCAGAGCGACGAAGAAAAACGCCTCTATGTTGATGCGGAAACCCCGGGCGAGGTCACTGCGGCGGATATCCAGACGGATTCCGAGGTGGAGATCATCAACCCGGAGCTGCACATCGCGACGCTGGAGGAAGGCGCGAAGCTTTCCATGGAACTGACCTGCGATTGCGGGCGCGGTTATGTTTCAGCGGAACGCAACAAGGAGCTGCTTCGCCCGCCGATCGGCGTGATCGCCGTGGATTCCATCTATTCACCGGTGCTCAAGGTGAATTACACGGTGGAAAACACGCGCGTGGGGCAGATTACGGATTATGACAAGCTCACGCTGGAGGTTTGGACGGACGGCACCACAGTTGCGCAGGAGGCGGTGTCGCTGGCTGCCAAGATCCTCAATGAACACCTTACGCTCTTTACCGATCTTTCCGATGAGCTTTACGATACGGAGATCATGGTAGTGAAGAGCGACAGCAGGAAAGAAAAAGTGCTTGAGATGACCATTGACGACCTTGACCTTTCCGTGCGTTCCTATAACTGCCTCAAGCGGGCGGGGATCAACACCGTGGAGGATTTGACCACAAAATCAGGCGACGACATGATGAAGGTGCGCAACCTCGGGCGCAAGTCACTCGATGAAGTGATCGCGAAGCTCAGCTCCCTTGGTCTGGAGCTGCGCCGTGACGAGGAATAAAAAACCCCGGCAAAACACTGGAAGGAGTGTGAGAATTCCATGCCTGGCAGCAGAAAACTTGGGCGCGCCAGCGATCACCGTATGGCGATGCTGCGCGGACTTGTGACCTATCTTTTGGAAAACGGACGGATTGAAACCACCGTGACCCGCGCGAAGGAGCTGCGCTCCCTTGCCGAAAAAATGATCACCACCGCAAAGACGCCGAGCCTGCACACGAAGCGGCAGGTGCTGTCCTTCGTCACCAAGGAGGACGTGGTCAAGAAGCTCTTTGACGAAATTGCGCCGAGCTATAAGGATCGCAATGGCGGCTATACCCGCATCGTCCGCACCGGTGCGCGGCGCGGTGACGCGGCGGAAATGTGCATCATTGAACTGGTGAAGGACGAGAAGAAAGATGACGTAAAGAAGGGCAGGGGAGCGGCAAAGCCCGCCGCCCGCGCGACGCGCAGCGCCCGCACAAGAAAAGCGGCGCCGGCGGCGGAGGTTCCGGAGCCGACCGCGCAAGCCGTGCAGGAGGCGCCTCCCGCAGCGGAGACAGCGGATCCACCGCCTGCGGAAGAAAGCGAAGCCTAAGAAAACATAAGCAAACCTGAACACTGCCTCAAGGCAGGAGGAGGCAGAACCATGCCGCTTCCTGCCTTGCGGTTGTTTTTATTTTAGGGGGAGGTGTTTTTCTGCCGACGCTTGCACAAGCGCCGCAGTCTGCGGCGCAGAAGGAGGAGCGCGTTTGGTTTTGGGATAACGCGAAGGCGCTGCTGATTTTCCTTGTGGTTTTGGGTCATCTGCTGAATGCTTCTTGGGCAAAGGGCAGCTTCAATATTCTTTTGGTAAATATTTATCTGTTCCACATGCCGCTGTTCATTTTTATCGCGGGCTATTTCAGCAAACGCGCGGTGAACGCCGGGCAGTTCCCGAAGCGGCGGATTGTCGGATTTTTGACGATCTACGCGGCGATTACGCTGTTCTTCTGGCTGATCGACTGCCTTGCCGTCCGGACGGGGCTGGTGCAAGCCCGCGCTACGCCGCTGCGCTTTTTTTCTGCAAGCGGAGCGCAGTGGTATATGGTGGCGATGGTCTGGTGGCTCTTGTTTGGTTTTGCGCTGCTTTCCCTCAAGCCAGGAATCAAGCCTTGGATCCTGCTGGGCGCGGCGCTGCTGGGCGGGCTGCTGATCGGTTATGAAAGCACGGCGGGCGATTTTTTGGTGTTTCTGCGGGCGGTGAATTTTTTTCCCTTCTTTTTGGCGGGGCTGCTGTGTAAGTCGGAGTGGTTCCAATTCCTGCGCAAGCCGTTGCCGCGCTGGATCGCCTTGGCGGTGCTGCTGCTGCTGATTGCCTGGATGATCTGGAAGTATTCGTATCTCCACAGCCTTTGGCAGATCCTTACCGGGCGGCATCTTTACAAAAACATTGCGGCGGTCGGGACGGGTCTGGGTGCGCTTTACCGCCTGGGGCATTATCTGCTGGCGGGGCTGACGGGGCTTTGCATACTGCTGGTGATCCCTGATCGAAGG
>JAISQZ010000154.1 GCA_031273905.1 Oscillospiraceae bacterium
TTGCATGAACGCGCTGATCTTAAGCCTGCTGTACAATGCGCCGCCGGAGGAAATCAAGCTGCTGATGGTGGATCCGAAGCAGGTGGAATTTTCGGTCTATAGCGGTATCCCGCATTTGCTGGTTCCCGTGGTTTCGGATCCCCTCAAGGCGGCGGGAGCGCTGGGCTGGGCGGTGAACGAGATGGAGCGCCGCTATTCCCAGCTTTCCGAGCAAAACGTGCGCGACCTAGATAGCTACAACGCCATCGCGCGGATGCACCAGGGCTTGGAGCCGATGCCGAAGCTTGTGGTGTTCATTGACGAGCTTTCCGATTTGATGATGGTTGCCCCCAGTGACGTGGAGGATTCCATCCAGCGCCTGACGCAAAAGGGACGCGCTTCCGGTATCCACCTGGTGGTGGCGACACAGCGCCCTTCCGTGGATGTGATCACCGGCGTGATCAAAAGCAACCTGCCCGGGCGCATTGCGCTTTCCGTCGCTTCGCAGATTGATTCGCGCACGATCATCAATTCAGGCGGCGCGGAGCAATTGTTGGGCAACGGCGATATGCTTTTCAGCCCCAACGGCGGCAACAACGCCTTGCGCGTGCAGGGCTGTTACGTTTCGGACGCAGAGGTGCAGAAGGTGGTGCGCTTTGTCCGCGACCAGGCGGAGGGCGGCGCGAATTATGACGACGGCATCTGGGAAGAAATTGAACGCAACGCCGCTATGGCGGGCAGCGGCAAGCGCCGAGGCGGCGTATCCGCCGCGCCGGACGACGAGGAGGCTGACGATCCCATGCTTGCCGGCGCCATTGAGGTGGTTGTGGAAGCGCAGCTGGCTTCCACAACGATGCTGCAAAAGAAGCTCAAGCTGGGCTATGCCCGCGCTTCACGCCTAGTGGACGCGCTGGAGGAGCAGGGCGTGGTGGGTCCCGCCGAAGGCAGCAAGCCGCGCAAGGTGCTCATGAGCAAGGCGCAGTGGATGGAGATTTCCGCCATTGCGCCGGAAAAACGCGCGGAGCTGTTTGCGGGACGGACGGAAGATGAAACGGATGAATGAGCGCTCCTGGGCGGGTGCAGGGACTATTCTCCTGCGCCCGGTACGCTTCCTGTCCGCATACACGGCTACACAGGGCTTGCCCCCTGGCGGCGGCAGCCGCTCCTTACCGAAACCGCCCGTCCGCGGCAAGGCGATGCGGCGCACAGGGCGGGCGAAGCTGCTTGCTCATACGATTCCGCTGTGAAACGATAGACAAGGTTTTTGAGATGGTTTTTTATTGCGCAAGGCAGACAACAGCGCGAAACGGAAAACCAGCCGAAAAAATTGGCTATAGTTTTATTGCGGGATAGTATCAATTGACCAGAGGAGGAGAGTTGCAGCGTGGCAGACAGCGCAAAAAGAAATAAGGGCATCGTCCGGGGCTTGATTATTGTGGCGCTGGTGGCGGTGCTGGGCTATTTGCCCTCTTGGTTGGGGGAATCCGGCTGGCGGGATGTATTTTTGCCCGCACGGCCGGCGGCGCAGGAGAGCGATTTCCAGGTTCACTTTATTGATGTGGGGCAGGGCGACAGCATCCTGGTGGAAGCGCAGGGGGCATTCCTGTTGGTGGACGGCGGCGAACGCGGGCAGGAGGATACGGTGATTGCTTATTGCAAGGCGCAGGGCGTGAAGACGCTGAACCTGGTTGTTGCCACGCATCCGCATTCGGATCACATCGGAGGCTTGGCTTACGGTGTTTTGGAAGCCTTCCCGGTAGGGGAAGTGATCTCCGGGCGCTATGCCAAGGAAAACATGCCGGATACCCGCAGCTACGAGACCTTTTTGCGTGTGGTAAGCAAGCTGGTCAGTGAGCAGGGAACCAAGGCGACACAAGCGGAGCCGGGGTTGGTGTTCGCGCTTGGCGAAGCGCGGGTCACTTTGTTGGCGCCGGAAGAAACCAACAAGGATTATAACAACAGCTCTGTCGCTTTGCGTATCGATTACGGCGAAGCGAGCGTTCTTCTGACCGGCGACGCGGAAGCGGAGGGTGAAGCCATTTTAGCGGAACGCTATGGCGGCGCCCTGCAAGCCGACCTGCTCAAATGTGGGCATCACGGCTCAAAAACCTCCAGCGTCAAGCGCTTTGTGGAATTGGTTGCTCCCAGCGCCGCAGTGATTTCCTGCGGGGCTGGGAATTCCTATGGGCATCCTCACCCGCAGACACTGGCGCTTTTTGAAGCGATGGGGGTTTCCGTTTTCCGCACCGATCTGGAGGGCAGCCTCGTGTTTGCCTCGGACGGCAAAAGCATCTGGAAACGGGGGTGAAACGGTGCTGCAATTGATTTTGGGCAGGGCGGGCGCTGGCAAAACCACACATGTGCACAGGCTGCTGCGCGATTTTGTCCGCGATGGGCAGCAGGGTTTGATTTTGTTGATCCCGGAGCAGGATTCTTTTGCGGCGGAGCGTTCCATGCTCGCCCTGTTGGGTGAGCGGGGGGCGCAGGCGGTGGAGGTGCTTAGCTTCACCCACTTGGCGGAAGCGGTATTCCGTTCCTGCGGCGGCAGCCGCGGCAGGGAACTTAGCGAAAGCCA
>JAISQZ010000158.1 GCA_031273905.1 Oscillospiraceae bacterium
ACAGAAGGTGGAAATCCCCTTCGGTATGATGCTGGAAACCACCATCGGCGCGAACAACGACCTGATCGCCTACGAAGGGCAGATCTATGTTTATGGTATCGTTGAGGTCTATTACGGGCGTCGGTCGGCAATTCTTAACCTGATTCCGGCGCAGTATCGCGACTTCAAGATCTGCGGCAAGGAAGGCGCTTACGTGGATTCCACCATTTACCGCGGCACCTTCTCAAATGCGGTTCCGGAAATCGCGTAAACCAGAAATAGCACAAAACAATCAAACGGGCGGGTACTGTTTCCAGTACCCGCCTTATTTTGTTAGGTTGGAGACGAATTTTGCGCCCACCTTCCTAAGTGTTTTCGTTTTAGGGCGCGTTAACACTACCGCTCAACGCCCTAGTATGCATTCGCCCAGCAGACCATGTGCTTGGCGGTTTTGCCGCAGCATACGCATGTGCCACTGATTTGTTCCTGCGCAAAGGGAATGCAGCGCGAGCCGATGCCCGTGGCTTCCTTCACGCCGTCCTCGCAGGCTTCCTCGCCGCACCACATGGCGTAAACAAAGCCGTCACCTTTTTCGGCAAGCTCTCGCTTGATTTCCTCTAGGCTATTGCAGCGGTAGGTATGGCGCTTTTGGTTTTCCAGCGCACGCTGATACAGAGTGTCGCGGATGGATTGCAGCAGTTGAGGGATGGTCTCCTCCAGCGCGTGAAGGTCAACAATGGTCTTCTCCCCAGTGTCGCGCCGCACAAGGACGCAGTGCTGCGCTTCCAAATCGCGCGGTCCCAGTTCCAGCCGCAGGGGAACCCCCTTCATTTCGTGCTGCGCAAACTTCCAGCCAGGGGAATTGGCGCTAGCGTCCATCCTCGCGCGGCAGAAGGCTTGCAGGCGCTCGGTGAGCGCTTGCGCGGCTTCAAGCACACCAGGCTTTTGCATTGCAACGGGCACCACAATTACCTGAATGGGCGCCACGGCGGGGGGGAGCACCAGACCGCTGTCGTCCCCATGCGTCATGATCAGTGCGCCGATCATCCGCGTGGTGGTTCCCCACGAAGTTTGGAAGGGATAGGCAAGTTGGTTATCCTTGCCGGTGTATTGGATGCCAAAGGCCTTGGCAAAGCCATCGCCAAAATAGTGGCTGGTGCCTGTTTGCAGCGCCTTGCCGTCGTGCATCATGGCTTCAAGCGCCAGCGTGGTGACAGCTCCTGCAAATTTGTCACTTTCGGTTTTTGGACCGGTGACCACGGGAATTGCAAGGCTTTCTTCGAAAAACCGCACGTAGATTTCCAGCATCCGCCGGGTTTCCTCCATTGCTTCCTCGGCGCTGGCGTGAATGGTGTGACCTTCCTGCCAGAGGAATTCCCTGGTGCGCAGAAAGGGGCGCGTGGTCTTTTCCCAGCGCACTACGCTCACCCATTGATTATAGAGCTTGGGCAGGTCGCGCCAAGATTGGATGATATGGGCATAATGCTCGCAGAACAAGGTTTCGGAGGTTGGGCGGATGCAAAGGCGCTCTTCCAGCGCTTCCTGCCCGCCGTGGGTCACCCAGGCGACCTCGGGCGCAAAGCCCTCTACGTGATCCTTTTCCTTTTCCAGCAGGCTTTCCGGGATAAACAGCGGCATATAGACGTTTTCGTGCCCAGTCGCCTTGAACATTTCGTCCATAATCCGCTGCATGTGTTCCCAAATGGCGTAGCCATAAGGGCGAATCACTAGGCAGCCTTTTACGCTGGTGTATTCCACAAGCTCCGCCTTCTTCACCACATCCGTGTACCATTGGGCAAAATCCTGCTCCATGGAGGTGATCGCCTCCACAAGCTTCTTTTGCTTGCCTTGCTCCGCCATGCGATTTTTTCCTCTTTCGTTCTTCGTTAATTATTCTCAATGAAACGCACAATGTCGCCTATCGTTTTGATCTCCTCCAGATCCTCCTCCTGGAATTGGATGTCAAACGCGGCTTCCAGGCTTTGCGCAAGATCATAAAGATCTAGGCTATCCGCATTTACATCTTCCAGGGAGGTCGCTTCCGTAACTTGTTCCGGCTCCGCGTCAAATTGATCACAAATGATTTTCTGCACTCGCTCAAAGATCATGCTTTTGTTCCTCGCTTTCAAAATATTTTTTCGGACATAACCGACGCATGGTTTACCCGTTACCATATTAATTCCACTGCGGTGCTTTTGTCAAGTGTTTCATAAACTTTTTTGCGAAAATGATATACAAAGGGGCAGACCGCAGACGGCTTCTTCTTTTGAGCAAAGGCAGAGCATTGCCCCGCAAAGCGGCAGGGGCGCCTCGCAATGCCAATATTCCCCGCAGGAGCCGATAAAATCCTCCAGGGAGCAAAGCAGGCGCAGCGCGGGCTGGCAGCCCTGCGCCCGCGCGTAAAGCGCAACGCTGCCTTTTGCCCGGCACGCATCTGCTTCACGTGCGAACGCGGCGCAAAAGTGATAAAGCCCGCCAGGAGCCGGCTGCGCACGCAGCGGTTGCAGCTGCCCGCTGTGCTTGAGGCGCACCAAAACCTGTCGCAGCTGAAAGAGCTTGGTTGGTTCAAAGAGGATTTCCTTGTATTGCACGCTGGTGCGGTCCTGCCCGATGTGCGTCATGCGCAGGCAGGCCTCGTCTTCCTGCTTGGGCGGCTGCATATCAAACAACCCGTGTGTGTTGCAGCTTTCGCTATGCTTGCGGGCGTGGATGCAGGCCTGAGGAAGCTGGGAATAGAGCATTCCAAGCCTCTGCGCGGAAAGATAGATGTAAAAATCCAGCGGACATTGTTCCATGACGCATCTCCTCCGGTGCTCATTCTATGCCGCGCCCTTCAAAAAAAGTCGCGCGGCAATAAAGTGCGCAAAGCGGTTGAAAAGTGCGGAAGAGTGTGCTATACTTTTAACTCAAACGTTTTTTGAAAAGTGGAAATGCACTGGGGGAGCGGAAAAAATGAACGACTTTGGCGATCTGTTTGCGTTGGTGAAGGAAAAATTGCGGCAGGAGCTGACGGAGACCATCTTTGATGTGTGGCTCAACGAAATGCAGCCGGTGCGCCTTGAGGACAACTTGGCGGTGTTGGCGCTGCCTGAGTTCAAACGCAGGATCACGGAGCAGAAATTTATAGAACCGCTGCACCGCGCTTTCCGGGCGGCGCTTGGCTTTGACGTGGAAATCCAGTTGGTGGATTTGGATGTGAGCATTGCCGCACAACCCGTCAAAAAACCGGATGTGGTCGTGCAGCCGCAGAATGATTTGCCAACCGGGCAGGAGGGAAATACCTTCGAAACCTTCGTTGTTGGAGGTTCAAACAAGTTTGCCCATGCCGCCGCCCTGGCTGTGGCGGATAACCCCGGCAAACACT
>JAISQZ010000005.1 GCA_031273905.1 Oscillospiraceae bacterium
GTAAAGCAGCCCCAAAAAATTGTTTGCCCTCATTGCGCGTCACCCCTCACGTCATTTTCAATCATTTGGCTGGGCGGCACCAACGCACCCTTGCCCACCGTCACATCGGCGCCGATCACAGTAACGCCCCAGCCGCTCAGGTTTTTCGTATCCTCCGGGCGGTCGCCGACCACGGCATTTTCCTCCACCACGGCGTTTTCAGCCAGAATGGCGTATTGCACGCTGGCGCCGCCCCTGACCGCCGCCCCCGGCATCAGGATGGAATCGCGCACCACCGCGCCCGCTTCCACCGTCACCTGCGGAAAGAGGACGGAAAAATCCACCGTCCCTTCCACCACACAGCCTGCGGAAACCATCGAATTTTCCACACGCGCCTGTGCTGAAACAAAGTGCGGCGGCGCTGCCGGGTTGTTGGAATAGATTTTCCAGTCCGGATCGCTCAAATCCAAATCCACCTTGGGGTTGAGCAAATCCAGGTTTGCTTCCCACAGGCTTTCGATGGTGCCAACATCCTTCCAATAACCCTCAAAGGGGAAGGCGACCATGCGCTCGCCCGCCCGGTGCATCGCCGGGATCACATCCTTTCCAAAATCATTGGAGGAGCCGGAGGTCATTTCGTCCTCGGTCAAATACCGGCGCAGCTTTTTCCAGTTAAACACATAAACGCCCATGGAAGCCTTATTGCTCCTGGGTTCCTTGGGCTTTTCCTCAAATTCTGTAATGCAGTCGTCCTCATCCACCAGCATCAGCCCAAAGCGGCTGGCCTCCTCCCAAGGAACCTCCAGCATGGCTATGGTGCAATCCGCGTCCTTTGCCTTATGAAATTCCAGCATCGCCGCATAGTCCATCTTATAGATGTGATCCCCGGACAGGATCAGAACATAATCCGGATCATAGCGGTCGATGAAATTGATGTTTTGATAGATCGCGTTGGCAGTGCCTTTGTACCACTGCGTCCCCTTGATTTGCTGATAGGGCGAGAGGACGTGGACACCGCCGTTCATGCGGTCAAGATCCCACGCCTGCCCGCTGCCGATGTAATCGGTCAGCTCCAGCGGCTGATACTGCGTGAGCACCCCAACGGTATCAATACCGGAATTGACGCAGTTGGAAAGCGGGAAATCAATGATGCGGTATTTGCCGCCGTAAGGAACGGCGGGTTTTGCCAAAAATTTTGTCAGCACCCCCAGGCGGCTCCCCTGCCCCCCCGCAAGCAGCATCGCAATGCATTCTTTTTTTTGCATTGGGTCACCTCTCCTCTCTTTTTTTGAGCCCGTAATGCGCCAAAAGCTTGATAAATAAGCCGCCCTGCACCGTGCGGTGCTGGAATCCGCATTGCGCGGCCGTGATCGTATCGTACCAATCCGTCATTGGAACACGGGAAGCCGAAGTGTGATAGGCCTCCCACAGCGGATGGAGCATCCGCCGGAAGTTCTCTTTTTCCTCCAGCATCGCCGCCGTCCAAACAAGCCAATCGGATTTGGTATAGGTTTCGCGGCTATCCAGCGGCAGGCCATATTGGTTGATATGCTTCAAATTGCCGGCAAGCTCGCTCCGGAGCATTTCCCTGGAAAACAGCCCCGTGCCAAAAAGCTGATCCCAAACCGCGTTGTATTTCATGGAAAAAGTCCCCGGTTTATCAAACGCCAAGCGGTAGCTGCCGTCACCGTTGGCAGCGCGGCGCTCCCAGTCCGCCGCCATCACCCGCGCCGCCTGCATATGCGCCTCGCCCAGCGCCGTTTCGCCCAGCATTCCGCAAAGCAACGCAAAGCCCGCAATGCCCATGATTGCCTTGAGGGTCAAATTGCAGTTGTGTGCAAGATGCCCGGCAAAATCATCGGTGCAAAGCTGATTTTCCGGATCAGCGCCGTGCGCAAGCAGGTAACTTGCCCATGCTTTGAGCAGATCAAACTGCTCCCGCGCAAAATCCGCGTTGCCGAGCGCCAGTGAAGCCGCCGCCGTCATCACGAGCATATTGCCGCATTCCTCAATGGGCATCTGGTTTTGGGGCTTGGTGCCGTCAGAATACACTTGCCCGTTGAGCAGCGGATATTGCCCGCAATCGTGCGGCGCGAAATCAAAGCGCCACACGTCGCTTCTTGCGTAACGGAAGATCGGGCGGAGCATCCCCAGAATCAGCTCCGGTCGGTAAATTAAATACATCGGAATGGAGGGATAGCTGACGTCCGCCGTCGCGGCGCAGCCGTTGCTGAAGCATTCTTTTGAAATATAAAGCAGCTCCCCGGCGGAATTCACCGCCAGCTTGTGCGCCGCCATCACTTGGCGGACGGCAAGCGCCAGCAGCGCAGCATATTCCTCGCCGCCCGCCTCCCGTGCGTCTTCAAGCAAGCGCCGCGCAAAGGGCGCAACCGCTTCTTGCATGGTCACTTCGTAATTTGCCGCCTCCTCGCAGAGGAGTTCTTCCACGCAAGCGCCTTTTTGTTTCCAGTAAGCCTTGCAGGCTTCGCCAAAATATTCGATGCTGTCAATATCGTCATAGGCAAAAAGAAACAGGGCATTCCCCGCCGCTTCGGCGCAAATGAAGGTCATGCCCTGCGCTTGCGCCGCGCACACATCCGCGTCTTCCCCCTTGGCGGCAAGATAGACGTAGCCCCAGTCGATGCGGACGTCGTCACCGGATTTATTGAGCGGTCTTTGAACGCTGTTCCCCATGCGCATTGCCGCAAGACCCGGCAGGGCGAGCTTCTCGGTAACCACGGGGCTTTGCCCGCGTTCGTTCAGGCAAAGCTCCT
>JAISQZ010000051.1 GCA_031273905.1 Oscillospiraceae bacterium
GTCCCGGATTTATTTGCTCGCATTGTTTGGATTGCCCTGCTTAAGTCCATCGGGACCACCCGCCCTTCCGTAAAATATCGCATGGCTGTTATCATTGTCCGCATTATATCACACTCAAAAATATTGTCAACTTATTTTCGCAATTCACGGGAAACAAGCGCGGCCTAACAGCGTCGTGTCTAGGCGGACACTTGAATTTTTTGAGAATGGAACCGTTTTCCGTAAAGTAGCGCCGATGCGCCGTTTCCGGCAAATCTAGTCACACACAGCGCCGTTCACGGCCTTGCATCAACTTACCCAAAATTTTCGAGCGGATCGACCGGAACTTTTGCGCCCGGATTTCCGGTTTTTTTGTGGTTTCGGTTTACTTTCGCGCACGTGCTTGCTATAATATAGTTGTGTCAGAAATAAGGTGCGAAACTGCAATGATAGGTTGCAAATTCAAGGAGGAACATCTATGGCGAGAAAGACCAAGACGCTCAAGGGGAACGCGGCGGCGGCATACGTATCCTACGCCTTCACCGAGGTTGCGGCAATTTACCCGATCACGCCCTCTTCCGACATGGCGGAGGAAACAGACGCAATGGCGGCAAGCGGCGCGAAGAACATCTTCGGGCAGCCTGTGCGCGTGGCGGAAATGCAGTCCGAGGCGGGCGCCGCGGGCGCGGTGCACGGTTCCCTGGCGGCCGGCGCACTGACCACCACCTATACCGCTTCCCAGGGTCTGTTGCTGATGATCCCGAACATGTATAAGATCGCGGGGGAGCTGCTGCCCGGCGTCATCGACGTTTCGGCGCGCTGCGTCGCCAGCCACGCGCTCAATATCTTCGGCGACCATTCCGATGTCTATGCCTGCCGCCAGACGGGCTATGCCATGCTATGCTCCGGCAACGTGCAGGAGGTCATGGATCTGGGCGCGGCGGCGCATCTTTCCACCATCAAAAGCCGCGTGCCCTTCCTTCATTTCTTTGACGGCTTTCGCACCTCGCACGAAATCCAGAAGATTGAGGTCTGGGATTACGCCGAGCTAAAGGATATGACGGATCTTAACGCCATTGATGACTTCCGCCGCCGTGCGCTCAACCCGGAACACCCCGTGCTGCGCGGCTCCGCGCAAAACCCGGATATCTTCTTCCAGGCACGCGAGGCCTGCAACCCCTACTATGAAAACGTGATCGGCGTGACGGAAGGTTACCTGGACGAAATCAACCGCCGCATCGGCTCCGATTACCGGCTGTTCAATTACTATGGCGCACCGGATGCCGAGCGCGTGATCATCGCCATGGGTTCCGTCTGCGATACAATCGAGGAGACTGTGGATTACCTCAACGCCCGCGGCGAAAAGGTTGGTCTGGTCAAGGTGCGCCTTTATCGTCCCTTCTCCGCCCGCCATTTGCTCGCGGCAATCCCCTCCACCGCAAAGAGCATCTCCGTGCTTGACCGCACAAAGGAGCCGGGTTCCCTTGGCGAACCGCTGTTCCTGGATGTTTCCGCCGCCCTGCGCGGCTCCGCGTTCAAGGATATCCCGCTCTATGGCGGGCGCTACGGGCTGGGTTCAAAGGATACCAATCCCGCCTGTGTGCTTTCGGTCTATAAGAACATGTCCGCAGCGGCTCCGAAGGAGCAGTTCACCGTGGGCATTGAGGTCTATGTCACCTTCCACTCCCTGCCGATTGACGAGAACCCGGATACCTCGCCGGAAGGCACCTATTCCTGCAAATTCTGGGGCTTGGGCGGCGACGGCACCGTGGGCGCGAACCAGAACGCCATCAAGATCATCGGCGATAACACCGGTATGTATGCCCAGGGCTATTTTGCCTATGATTCCAAAAAAACCGGCGGCATCACCATTTCGCACCTGCGCTTCGGCAAAACGCCGATCAAATCAACCTACTATATCAATAAGGCGGATTTTGTCGCCTGCCACAACCCCTCCTACGTGGATAAATACGACATGCTCGCCGACCTCAAGCCGGGCGGTGTCTTCCTGCTCAACTGCGGCTGGGAGCCCGCGCAGTTAAACGAAGCTCTGCCGGCCTCCGTGAAGAAGGCGATCGCCGAAAAGAATATCCGGCTCTATACCATCAACGCCACCAAGCTTGCCGAAGAGATCATGAAGGACGGCCGCCGCACCAACACCACCCTGCAGGCCGCTTTCTTCAATCTCACCGGCATCCTGCCCAAGGAGCAGGTGATTGAGCTGATGAAAAACGCCGCGACCAAGAGCTTTTCGCGCAAGGGCGAGCAGGTGGTCAGGATGAACCACGATGCCATTGACGCCGGCTTCCAAAGCGCCGTGCAAGTGGAGGTTCCCGCTGACTGGGCGCACGCGCAGGAAAGCGTCGCTGAAATCGACATTCCCACGCAACGCGCCGACCTGAAAAGGTTCGTCGCCGAGGTGCTGCATCCGGCAAACGCGCAAAAGGGGGATTCCCTCCCGGTTTCCACCTTCAGGGAAAGTGCCGACGGCACCTTCCCGCAGGGTTCCTCCGCGTTTGAAAAACGCGGCATCGCCATCGACGTGCCTGTGTGGGAGCCTGCCAACTGCATCCAATGCAACCGCTGCGCACTGGTCTGTCCGCACGCCGTGATACGCCCCGCCGTGCTTGACGAGGCAGCTGCGTCCGCTGGGCCGGCACAGTTAAAAACCAAGGGCATGAACGGGATGCCCGGCAAAAAATTCACCATGAGCGTTTCCGTGCTCGACTGCATGGGCTGTGCGCAGTGCGCCAAGGTCTGCCCGGGTCTCAAGGGGAACAAGGCGCTCGTCATGGCGCCCCTGGCCTCCCAGCTGGAACAGCAGCCCTGCTTCACCTATACGGAAAGCCTGCCGCAGGATGCCGCCGTGCTGGAAAAATTCAAGGCAAACACCGTTATCGGCAGCCAGTACCGCACCCCGCTGCTGGAATTTTCCGGCGCCTGCGCGGGCTGCGGCGAAACGCCCTATGCCAAGCTTGCCACGCAGCTCTTCGGCGACCGGATGTATATCGCCAACGCCACGGGCTGCTCCTCCATCTGGGGCGGCAGTGCGCCGAGCACACCCTATACCGTCAACAAGGAGGGCAGGGGTCCCGCCTGGCAGAATTCTCTCTTTGAAGATAACGCCGAATTCGGCTTCGGGATGTGCCTGAGCGTCACCGCGCGCCGCCGCCGCGCCGCTGCGGCGCTGGAAGCCTTTGCGGGCTTTGAAGCCCCTGCGGACTGCCCCGCCTGTTTTACAGAACTGAAGGAAGCCGCCGCGCAGTGGCTGGATGGCAGGGATAACGCGGAGGCCTCTCAGGCGGCTGCCGCAAGGCTGCTGCCCGCCGTGCGGGAAGCGCAGGCGCTGTGCGGCTCCTGCGGCTGCGAATGGGACGCACTCTATCAGACCGTGCTGAGCGAAGCGGACGTGCTTGTCAAAAAATCCATCTGGGCGCTGGGCGGCGACGGCTGGGCCTACGACATTGGCTTTGGCGGCTTGGATCACGTGATTGCGCAGAATGAGGATATCAATATCCTGGTCTTTGACACGGAGGTTTATTCCAATACCGGCGGGCAGGCCTCCAAGGCGACCCCCGTGGGCGCGGTGGCGAAGTTTGCCGCCGCCGGTAAGGAGATCAAAAAAAAGGATCTTGCGCAAATCGCCATGAGCTACGGCTACGTCTATGTTGCGCAGGTTGCCCTGGGCGCGGATTACAACCAATGCATCAAGGCTTTCCATGAAGCGGAAAGCTATCCGGGTCCCTCCGTCATTATCGCCTACGCCCCCTGCATCAACCACGGTATCAAGGGCGGCATGGGCAACGGCATTGAGGAGGAAAAACGCGCGGTGGAGGCCGGCTACTGGCACACCTTCCGTTTTGACCCCCGCCTGAAGGCGCAGGGCAAAAATCCCTTCCAGCTTGACAGCAAAGCCCCCACCGAAAGCTACCGCGCCTTCATCGAAAGCGAGGTGCGCTACAGCTCCCTAAAACGCGCCTTCCCCGGCAAGGCGGACACCCTCTTTGACCTTTCTGAGCAGCAGGCGAAGGAAAAATATGCCCATCTGGTTCGGCTGCAGGCGCTTTACGGCACTGCGGAATAAAACCGGAACACAGAAAAAGCAGCGTCTCCCCTCCGCCGCGCACCCGCGCAAAACCACCGGCGGAGGGAATCGCTTTGTTCCGCGCACGTTACGGGATATCCTGAAAAAGCTGTAAAAATTTGCAGACTTCTATAAAAAAACAAGATTGCCCTTGACTTTTTTGCGTGAAATGATATAATAAAAACAGCATCCTGCCTCTGCAATGGCTGATGTTCATTCTTGTGTGGAAGGAGGGTTTCGCTATGAATGACATTCTCAAGGCGATCGGTGAGATCATGGCGGCGTTCAATGTGCCGGAAGTCTTAGGTCAAGCCGTCCTGGATTTTCTTGCGCAGCTGTCCGCAACGTTCGAAGGTCTGTTCGCGGGGCTTGGCGGCTAAAAACCGCCGGAAAGCAGCGGCAGCCAAAAGCCGCGCCCTTTTTCGGGGCACGGCTGCCGCCCAAAGGCAAACCCTATTCAGGCTGTCGCCCGAATAGGGTTTTTGTTTTATTGCGGGATGGTATTATGCGCGGCTTGCCGTGCCGGACGCATCCGCCGCCGCCACAATCGCCGCAAAATCCGCCGCCTTAAGCGATGCCCCGCCGATCAGCCCGCCGTCCACCTCCGGCTGCGCCAAAAGAGACGCGGCGTTGGCGGCGTTCATCGAACCGCCGTATTGAATCACCGCCCCGTCGGCGCTTGCCTGCCCATAAAGCTCACCGAGCAGCCCGCGGATGCCGCGGCTCACCTCGTTCGCCTGCTCCGCCGTGGCAGTCAGCCCCGTGCCGATTGCCCAAACAGGCTCATAGGCGATGATCACCCGGGCAAGCTCCGCCGCGCTGATGCCCGCCAGGGCAATCTTCGTTTGTGTGCGCACCACCTCCAGGGTGATGTCCTGTTGGCGCTGCTCCAAATATTCCCCCACGCAGAGGATCACCGTCAGCCCCGCGTCCAGCGCGGCGCGGCTGCGCCTGGCGACCGTCTCGTTTGTGTCGCCAAAGAGTGCGCGGCGCTCGCTGTGCCCGGTGATCACATATTCCGCGCCAATGTCCCTGAGCATCCTTGCGGAAATTTCGCCCGTGAACGCGCCCTTTTCTTCCCAGTGGCAGTTTTGCGCACCGATTTTGATGTTGCTCCCCCTTGCGGCCTCCAGCGCCGCGTGGAGATCCACGAAGGGAACGCAGAACACCACGCCGCAGCCGGCGTCCGCCACAAGGGGCTTTGTTTCCCTGATCAGCGCCGCGGCCTCGCCGGGATTCAGGTTCATCTTCCAGTTCCCGGCGATCACCGGTGTGCGAGGACTTTGATTCATGCTGTTTGCTCCTTCATCTGAATGATTGATACGTCTTTCGCCAAGGATAAGTATAGCTGATTCGCCGCGTTTGTGCAAGTTTTTTCTGGGCGTTAAAAATTTTTTACCGTCATTTTTATGTTGCTTTTTGTCAGGGGGCATGGTATGAT
The DNA here is from genome assembly GCA_031273905.1 of Oscillospiraceae bacterium. Lineage (GTDB taxonomy): Bacteria > Bacillota > Clostridia > Oscillospirales > Acutalibacteraceae > WRMQ01. Next base: position 5,505 of record JAISQZ010000051.1, read on the forward strand.
TAGGATCAAGCTATATTGAATACTTGGGAAGAACAGGGGGCGGCGCATGAAGCTTTGGGCGGGTCGCTTTTCAAAGGAAGCGGATCAGACCACAAACGATTTTAACTCCTCCATCGCAACGGACGGCCGGATGTTCCGCGAGGATATCGCCGGTTCCGCCGCGCACGCGACCATGCTCGGGCGGCAGGGCATTATTTCCCCTGCGGACTGTGAGCGGATCCTTGCGGGCTTGGGGGCGCTGCTGGAGGATCTGGAAAGCGGCGCGGTGGAAATTGACCCCGGCGCGGAGGACATCCACACCTTCATTGAAGCCGCGCTGACCGCGCGCATCGGGGAAGCGGGCAAGCGCCTGCACACCGGGCGCAGCCGCAACGACCAGGTCTCCACCGACCTGCGCCTTTACCTGCGCAAGGAATGCGGGGCGCTCCGCGCTTTGCTGGAAAAACTGAGCGCGGCGCTGGAGGCTAAGGCGGCGGAATATCCCGAGGTGATCCTCCCGGGCTACACCCATTTGCAGCGGGCGCAGCCGGTTCTCTTTTCGGCGCACCTGCTGGCCTATCGCGCCATGCTCCGCCGCGATCTTTCGCGCCTGGGCGATGCGGAAAATCGCATGAACCTGTGTCCGCTGGGCAGCGCGGCGCTGGCGGGCAGCGGCTATCCGCTCGACCGCGCCTTCACCGCACAGGCGCTGGGCTTTGCTGGCTATTGCGATAACACGCTTGACGGCGTTTCGGACCGCGATTTCTGCCTGGAACTCGCCGCCGCGCTTTCCATTGTGATGGTGCATCTTTCGCGCCTGAGCGAGGAGTTGATCCTCTGGTGCAGCTGGGAATTCAAGTTCATTGAGCTGGACGACGCGTTTTCCACAGGCTCCAGCATTATGCCGCAAAAGAAGAACCCCGATCTAGCGGAGCTGATCCGCGGCAAATCCGGGCGCGTTTTCGGTGACCTGATGGGCTTGCTTACGGTGATGAAGGGTCTGCCGCTGGCGTATAACAAGGATATGCAGGAGGACAAGGAGGCCATCTTTGATGCCTTTGATACCGTCAAGCTCTGCCTGCAAGCGGCGATTCCCATGCTTTCCACCATGAAGGCGCTGCCGCGGAACATGCGCCGCGCGGCGGCGGAGGGCTTCATCAACGCGACCGACTGCGCGGATTATCTGGTGGCCAAGGGGCTTCCCTTCCGCGATGCCTATCAAATCACCGGCAGGCTGGTGGCGCGGTGCCTGGCCTGCGGAAAAACCCTGGAAAGCCTTCCGCTGACGGAATATCAGGCGCAAAGCGGGCTGTTCGAAGAGGATGTTTTTTCGTTTGTTGCGCTGGAAGCCTGCGTGCGGCGGCGGCAGCAGCGCAGGGAGGGGGAGGTGCGGCAAAATGGC
>JAISQZ010000078.1 GCA_031273905.1 Oscillospiraceae bacterium
CCTTCCTTCAGATTCCGCCTCACGACGGACACCCTTGGTGTTCAGCTATACCCTTCCCACTACCGGGCGGGTTCGGGACTTTCACCCGTTAGATTGCGCCCATGCCGGGCGCACAATGATACGCCGCTGCGCACAAAAACGCAGTGGCGTATTTTTATAAATTTGCGGATTTGCGTGAGGGTTCTCGCGCATTTTTGTCAGAAGCCAAAGGCTTGCCGGAACCATGCGCGTTGTGCGTCCGATTGAAAGGACCTGATAAAATCGTCCAGTATATTTTATTTTTCCATCAAAATTTTGTGTTCTGTGACAAAGATCGCCGCAGGCGGAAAGCCTTTCTTGCATTGCACTGTGATTTGTATTATATTATTCCATGTGAAAGATTCTGAGGAACAAAGGAGATGCGCATATGCCAAAAGCGAAGCTGATCAACCCCAACCTGGAGGTTGCGCCGTCAACAATGCAATATATGAAGGACGGGATCCGCACCGTTTGTGAGCGCTTCAAGAAGCGCCTTCCCGGCACGCAGGCGGAACGCGACGCACAGGCGTTTTTCAAGGAAGAGCTGAGCGCCTGTGCCGATGAGGTGGTCATGGAGGATTTTGAGGTGCATCCCCACGCCTTTATGGGATTTATCCCGATTGCCGCGGTGTTTTTGCTGGGCGGGGTCGCCTGCTTCTGGTTTGGGAAGGGCTCGCTGCCCCTCGCAATCCTGGGTGCGGCGCTGCCCATCCTTGCCACGCTGATGTTTGTGTTTGAATTCATGCTTTATCGCAATTTCGTCGATTTTTTGTTCCCCAAACGCGTTTCGCGCAATGTATACGCCGTGCGCAAGCCTGCGGACGAGGTGCGGCGGCGCATCATCTTTGGCGGGCATACCGATGCCGCCAATGAATGGACCTATTCCTATCTTGGCGAAGTGACGGGGCTTGGCATCGCGATTTTCGGCGCGGTGGCAAGTATGCTCGTCGGGCTGGTCGCAAGCCTTGTGCGCCTGGTTTACACCGTTGCCGTCCACAGCACCTATACCGAAACTGATCTGGAGCTTTATCAGCCCTGGAAGCTTGCGGGCGGCTGGCTGGTTTGGGGCGTTGCGCTGCTTTGCACCATTCCCTTCGCGGTTGCGATCTTCTTTTTCATCAATTATAAGGTCGTTGCCGATGGCGCGAACGATAACCTTTCCGCAAACTATATCGCGATCAGCGTCCTCAGGGAGATGGCGGAAAAGGACTTCCGCTTTGCGCACACGGAGGTCGGCTGCCTGCTCAGCGGTTCCGAGGAAGCGGGTCTGCGCGGCGCAAAGGCCTTTGCAAGGAAGCATAAAGAGGAGCTTTCCGACGTGGAAACCGTGTTCATCGCCTTAGACACCATGCGCGAAAATGAGGAGCTGCGCGTATGCAATTTCGGCTGCACGGGCACGGTGCAAAACGATAAGGCGGTCGGTGCGCTGCTGCGCGAAGCCGGGCGGGACTGCGGCGTGGAGTTGCCCGACAGCGAGCTTTATCCGGGGGCTGTGGACGCGGAGGCGTTTTCGATGCACGGCCTGCGGTCAACGGGCTTCACAGGGGTCAGCCATGAGGCAAAGCGCTATTACCACACCCGTGAGGATACGGCGGATAATATCAGCGAGGATTGCCTGGCGCTTTCGCTCAACATCTGCAAGGAAGCCGCACGCAGGTTCGACGAAACGGGCATGGCGCCTTATGACGCAAAGCAGGGGTAACACCCTTGGAAAAAACTGTGATTTCGCGCAGTGAGGGCGAAACGGAAGCCCTTGGCGCGGCGCTGGCACAGGAACTCCGAGCCGGCGACTGCGTGGCGTTTTTCGGCGGGCTTGGTATGGGAAAAACCGCCTTTGTGCGCGGCATGGCGCGGGCGCTTGGCTGCGAAGCTCCGGTGAGCAGCCCAACGTACGCCCTGGTCAACGTTTATCCCGGCAAAATGCCGCTGGCGCATTTTGATATGTACCGTGTGGAAGGCTGGGAGTCCCTTTTGTCCACCGGGTTTTATGATTATTTGGAGCAGGACTGCGTGCTTGCCGTGGAGTGGAGCGAGCACATCGCGCAGGAGCTTCCTCCGGCCTGCTGGCGGGTGGAAATCCGCCCCGGAAAAAACGACGGCGAGCGCCGCTTACGGATCACAAAAGGAGGACGGGAATGATCACCCTCGGGGTGGACAGCGCTTCACAGAGCGCTTCAGCGGCGCTTGTGCGCGCAGGGGCGCTGCTGGGTGAATGCTTTGCCTGCACAGCGCGCAAGCACAGCGCCGTGCTGCTGCCGATGATAGAGCAGCTGTTCGCGCAAACCGGGCTTGGTTTGGAACAGGTTGACCGCTTTGCGGTGACAAACGGACCGGGGTCGTTCACGGGCGTGCGCATTGGCGTTTCGCTGGTGAAGGGGCTTGCCCAGGCGCGGGGGAAGCCTTGCGCGGGCGTTTCCACGCTAAAAGCCCTGGCGTATCCCGCTGCGGATCGCGAGGGCTTGCTTTGCTGTGCGCTGGATGCCCGGCGCGGGCAGGTGTATGCCGCTGTTTTTGCTGTGCGCCACGGCGGGGTGCAGCGCCTTTGCCCGGATGAGGCGCTTGCCACGGATGCCTTGGAACAACGGCTGCTATCCCTTGGCGGCGGGGAACAGCCCGTCACCTTTTTGGGCGACGGCGCGGCGCTTTGCCTGGCGGCGATGCGCCCTAACGCGGCGTGGAGCCTGGCTTCGCCGCTGCTGTGCGCACCCAGGGGCTATGGCGCGGCGCTGGCGGCGGGGGAGGCGGATTACCATGATGCCGCGGCGCTGGGCGCGGTCTATTTGCGGCTCTCGCAGGCGGAACGGCTGCGGGAAGAGCGGTTAACGGCATTGGAGGGAACCTCGGCGCAGTGAAAAAATAATCGCAAGGTTCGGGCATTTTCCCCGTGAGGTTATGTTTTTGCGGCATAGCCTTCCAGGAGCTTCGCAAGCGAGTCGCCAATCAGCCTGCCGCTGTAAACCGCTTCGTCGAGGGTATTGGCATCCGATCCGAATTCCAGCAGCAGGGAGCAGGGCGTTTCGTTCATGTTATATTTCCTTGCGCAAAAAAAGAGGGGGCGCATCAAACCGGGATAACTGCTCTCGGCGCGTTTTTGCAACTGCAAGGCAAAGCGGAGGTTTTGTTCCCAATTGGGGAAATCCGTGATGCTGCCCTCCTGCGTTCCCGTGATGATCATCACCTGCGCCGCCTTTTTGCCATTGATGGTATTCACCGGCTTCACATGCCCGCCGTCATTTTGATGGATCGCGTCGCGGTGGATATCCAGCGTCACGCGAATGCTGGGATTTTCCTTGAGCACCCGCCGCACCATCACGCGGGAACGGTCGTAGGCGCCGCCGTACTGTTTGTCATAAATCGTCGTGTCGTGGATCACCTGGAAGCCCGCGCGTTCCAGCATTTGAGCGACAGCGTCCCCCACGCGCACGATGCTCTTCGCGCCGTTTTCCGTGCGGGAACTCCAGTTGGCGGCATACCAGGGGCGATCCAGAATCTCATAGCCCTCCGTGGTGTGCGTGTGAAAAAGCAGCACAGCCGGCTTGGATTTATCAATCTTCAGGTTGATTTTTTCCGCCAGCGTCTTTTGGATATCCACCTTGCGTGTGGCGGTGGTGTTGCGCACCGCGATGCTGCCATAGCTTTGCGTACCGTCTTTTTTGGTGTAGGTTTTTGAAATGATGTCGCCGTCGCGGCTTTGCTTTGCAAATTCCGTGGCGGCTTCCTCCATCAGAACACGGATATCCGCCGGCGTGGCGGTGATGTCGAAGTCCTTCGTAAGCGCCGTTGCCGCGCCGCCCGCCGCGCCGCCTGCCCGCGCGGCAACGGCAGTGGATTGCGTCACCGCTGCGGCGGGAGCGGCGTTATTGATGCCGCCGGGCAGCAGACCGGAAACCCACAGCGGCGCATCAAAACGTGCGCTGAGCAGAGCCGCCGTTTGCAGCAGCCTCTGCGAAGCGCAAAGCGTCAGGGCGGCGACCGCAATGCAGGCGGCTGCAAGCAGGCGGCTGCGCCGGGCGTTCGGCTGCGGCGCACCGGCGGGATGCCCGGCTTGTGTTTCATGGATTTTTGCGCTGAACTCTTGCATTTTGCCAATTCCTTCCCGTTTTGGTTCAATCATTCCTATGAAGGGGAAGGGGCGAATATGCGCCGGGGCGGGCAGCGGGATCATTCTGTCAGCGTCAAAAAGTCCCCCACCTCCAAATGCGGCTGCAAGGCGCGGTTAATTGCCATGGCGAGCAGCCGCGCGGCGCGTTCGATGAGCAAATCCACCTCTCGCGGCGTGACCATCATTTCACTGCCCTGCGGCGCGAGGGCGGCTTGCAGCTGAGCGGGG
>JAISQZ010000013.1 GCA_031273905.1 Oscillospiraceae bacterium
TATCCCCCAGACCGGCGGCGCCCAGCAACGCGTCCATGACCGCGTGGGTCAGCACATCCGCATCCGAATGCCCCAACAGCCCTGTTTTATGGGGAATCATTACACCGCCCAAAATCAGCCGCCTGCCTGCCGCCAGACGGTGCGCATCAAAGCCGTGACCGATCCGCATTCATTTCAAACCCCTTTCTGACGCAGCGCCGCCACAGCGGCGCGGTATTCCTCCCCGCTTACACTTGCGGAGAGCACCTGTGCCAAACCGTTGGAGGAAAGGCGCTCCGGCAGCTCCAGCTCCCGCAAAAGCGCTTGCAGCCGCGCTCTGCTGCCCGGCGTACCGGAAAATCCGTCCTGATACAGCATCAGCTTTGTGATGTGCGCCGCGCTTTGTTCGGCACCTGACTGTTCCTCCAGAACCCCCGCGCGCCGAAAAGCTTCCAGCAGCACCCGCGCCTCCATGCCCTCCACGCCAAGCTTGCCTTCCTTTGAGGGCAATGCCTTGCGCCGTTCCTTCCCTTGGACATCCGGGATATAAACCTGCCACATCTGATCCTTGGGAAGGATATCCTTCAAGAACGCACGGATCTGAAACCCCGCCGCATCCGAATCGGTCAGGAGGATCACTCCGTTGCGCTGTGCCAAACGGCGCAGAAGCTGCTGGCGTTCCCTATCCCTGAATATCCGGAAACCGTCCGTGCGCAGGATCAGCGCGTCAAACAGGCTGTGCAGACGGATGACGTCATATTTGCCCTCCACCAGGATCACCTGACGCAGGGGGATTTTTTGCCCCGTCACGCGCCGCCTCCTTGCCCCAGCAACGAAAACAGACATTGCTCCATCACGAGCTTTGGCTCCAGCCCTGTGCTTTTCAGCCGCCTGTCCGCCGCGTCAAGGATCGCCAAACTGCCGCAAACGCGCGAAAGCTTCATGCGGGAAGCCATACGCGCGGCATTGCTCAGGCGAAAGGCTTTGCCCTTGTAATCAAACAGCTGCGCGGCATCGTCGGCACGCCTGCCGCTGCCGAGCATCGCGCCTGCACGGAAGAGATCCACGTAGTTCGCCACCAGGGAACCGAGCAGCATTTGCGGCGCGATCTTTTGCCGGAACAGCTCATCCAGCAAAAGCAGCGCACGCGTACCATCCCCCGCCGCCACCGCCTTGACCATGTCAAAGCTCTTTGCTTCCACTGATTTGACACAAACCGCGTCGATCTGATCCCTGCCGAGCGCACCGCCCCCGGCATAAGCGCAAAGCTTTTCCAGCTCATTGAGCAGGTTGTTGAGTTCCCCGCCGACGGTTTCCAGTAAATATTCCGCTTCGGCGCGCGCAAGCGTACAGCCGCGCCGCTTGGCGCCGGCTTGCACCAGGCGCAACAGCTGCGCCTGATCCGGACGGGAAAGCTGCACAAGCTGCCCGTGCGTTTGCAGGGCTTCCAGCAGCGCTTTGTTGCTTTTGGGGCGAAAATCAGCGGTATCCATCCAAAAAAGCAGCACCACATGCGCCGGCAGTTCCCGCAAAAAACGGAGGAACTCCGTCTCACCGCCGCTGCCCTCCAGCGGATAATCCCGCAACAATACGCAACTGCGTTCACTGCCCAAGGGAAGCGTCTCCACCGTACGCGCAAGTTCCTCCAAGGTGACGTCCTTGCCCTCAAAACGGTGAAAATTAAAATCGCGGAAGCCGCCGCTCACGGCTTGCTCGCCCAATTGCACCGCGTAATGCTGCTTGAGATAGCTTTCGTCGCCATAGATCACATAGAGCCTTGCGAAAGCTTTTTCTTTGATGTGCCGCTTAAGTTCGGCCTCGTTGATGACTGCCAAGCCGGAACCGCCCTTCTGGAGTTTAGATTTTGACCCTAGACTATTTCAATTGTGCTGCGCAGGCGCACCTTGCCGCGCTGGGTGACGCGCAATGCCAGCGGATCCGGCGGCTGACCCGCAACGATCACCGTGCCGGCTTGCAGCCATATAGGCGGCAGCTGCGCATAATCGCAGGACGTGGAAAAGATAAGCAATACGGTATATCCGTTGAGCCGCAGATAGCAGGATAACGCATCGGGGTCGTTCAAAAACCAGCCCGCACAGCCCTCCCACAAAGGCAGCGCACTCAGACCGGCGGCGGCCTGATGGCAGATTTCCGCAAAAAGCTGTGCCTGCGCGTTCGCTTCCGCGGCAATTACCCGCCGCACCGGAACTTCACGCAAAAGCTGCGTAGCGCCGGACGCAAGCGCGTCGCTGCCGGAGGGCAGCAGAAAAAGACCAATGTCCTGTGCGCCGACGGCGGAAATCGCTTGCTCCGCCCTGACCGCCGGAAGCGAGTCGCCGCCGCAGGCAAGCAAAACCGTTTCTCCCCTGCGGCTAAGCAAAACAGAGATGCCCTCCCCGGTATCCAGCCGCTGCAAAAGGATATCGTTTTGGCGCGGCAGCGCTGGCAGCCAACAGATGAGCAACACCAAAACTGCCAGCAGCAGCACGGGCTGACGCAATCGTTTGCCGAAATAGCGCCACAGCAGGGCGGCGGCAACCAGCAACAGCGCAAGCGCCAGGGGCAGCAGCACCGCCGCATCTTTCCCCAAAAGCCCTGGAACGCGCACCGTGCGCAGCCGCCGCACAAACCATAGCATCCCCTCCAGCAGCGGTTCGGTCAACGTTACCAGCGGTTTTTGCAGCAAGGGGAACGGCCGCACCAGCGCGGAAAGCCCGCCAAACACCATCGCCGCGCTGGAAATCGGCACCGCCACCAGATTGGTGAACAGCGCCAGCAGGGAGGTTCCGCCCGGCAGCCGCAAAAGCGAAATCGGCAGCGTCAGCAGCATGGCGGAAAG
>JAISQZ010000113.1 GCA_031273905.1 Oscillospiraceae bacterium
CGCCTCCACCTTGTACTCCTTTGTATAGCTTCTTGTTCCCATATCTTTTTCCTCCATCTTTTTCTCTTTTTATTATCCTAAATTGGAGGTTTTCTGTCAACTAAAAGTATACTAGATCAGCCCGGATCGGCTGATTGCAAACAGCCTGCGTACTGCGGGGGTGCTCTAGGGGCTTGCTGCGCAGGGATGGATTTGCGGAATTTTGCGATGATTTTCGCGCATTTTTGTGCGGAAGACGCGGGCTTGCTTGGATTCCAAGCCGAGAAGGACAAGCAAAAAAGGTGCGAAAATCAATGGTATAACGAAAGGATTTTTATTATGAACCAGGGCTATCGGAAGTATATCCCGTTTCAACCCATCAAAAAAGACGACCGCCGCTGGCCCGGCAAACAGCTCACCCGCGCACCGCAGTGGTGCAGCGTGGATCTGCGCGACGGCAACCAGGCGCTCATCAACCCGATGAACCTCAGCGAAAAAGTGGAAATGTTCCGCCTGCTTTGCGAAATCGGAATCAAGGAAATTGAGGTGGGCTTCCCCTCCGCCTCCGAAACGGAATATGAGATCCTGCGCGCGCTGATTGAGGGAGGGCATATCCCGGAAGACGTTACCGTCCAGGTGCTGGTGCAAGCGCGTGAACACCTGATCCGCCGCACCTTCGAAGCGATTGAGGGTGCAAAGAACGTGATCGTGCATTTTTACAATTCCACCTCGACCCTGCAGCGCAAGGTGGTCTTTCGCACCGATATGCAGGGCGTGGTGGATATCGCCGTGGAGGGCGCAAGGCTGATCAAACGCTTGGGCGACGATTTTGTCGCCCGCACGGGCGCCTGCCTGCGCTATGAATATTCCCCGGAAAGCTACATGGGCACCGAGCCGGAAAACGCCGTTTGGATCTGCCGCCGCGTGATGGAGGAGCTGGGTGCCTGCGCGGAAAATAAGATCATCCTCAATTTGCCCTCCACCGTGGAAAACTGCCTGCCCAGCCAGTTCGCCGATCTGATTGAGGATTTTTGCGACCGCCTGCCAAACCGGGAACACGCCATCATCAGCCTGCACCCGCACAACGATCGCGGCACCGCCCTCGCCACCGCGGAACTGGGGCTGCTTGCGGGCGCGGATCGTCTGGAGGGCACGCTCTTCGGCAACGGCGAGCGCACGGGCAATTGCGACATCGTGACCGTCGCCATGAATATGTATACGCAGGCGGTGGATCCGCAGCTGGATTTTAGTGATATCGGGCGCGTTCGGCAGTTTTATGAGCGTGTCACCAAGCTGCACGTCCACGAGCGCCACCCCTATGCCGGTGATTTGGTTTTTACCGCTTTTTCCGGTTCTCACCAGGATGCCATCAACAAGGGGCGCACCTTTATGGCAAGGCAGGGCGGCGCACACTGGGAGGTTCCCTACCTCCCGCTGGATCCCGCAGACGTTGGGCGGCAATATGAGCCGGTGATCCGCATCAACAGCCAGTCGGGAAAGGGCGGCGCGGCCTTTGTGATGGAGCAGTCCTTCGGTTACCGCCTGCCAAAGGCAATGCACCCGGAATTCGGTGCGGCGGTGAAACGCTATTGCGACCGGGTCGGGCGGGAGATCAGCCCGGACGAGGTAATGGCAATCTTCCGCGAGGAATACGCGGATTTCCAGGGCGTTTATACCCTGACCGCGCACAGGCTTACGGAGGAAGAAAGCGTTGACGGCGAGGGGGCGGCGGGTTTTGCGGGCAAGCTCAGGCGCGGCGGTGCGCAGGAGCAGGAAATCAGCGGCATGGGCAACGGACCCATCGACGCCTTTTTCCGCGCTCTGGAGGGCGTGGGCATCTGCGGCTACCGCTTCGTGGATTATTCCGAGCATGCGGTTTCAGTCGGCGCGGACGCAAAGGCGGTGTGCTACATCCAGCTGCAATCCCCCGCGGGCAAGGCGCTTTTCGGCGTGGGTATGAGCCACAACATCAACTATGCCTCCATCCGCGCCGTGCTGTGCGCAATCAACCGGGATCAAGACTGAGCCGGTTTTCGGCAACAGCTGCGCATGGCTTTTGCGGGATCCCGTGCCCTGCCTTTTTTCATCAAACAAAAGCCTTGCACTTGGCCGACGGCCAGCTGCCATTCCCCGCAGCTCCCTGATAAATTTAAATTCTCCGGGCAAAATAGGCTTTGGGTATTTTATTATGGCGCAGAAGAAAAAATGCTTTCCTTTTGCGGAAAGTTCTGCTATAATGTTAAAGATCAATACATTTTGCCGTTGCAATTCAACAAGGGGGTTGGTTCCTTGGAAAAGATCTTCATCAATGGCGGGCAGCCGCTGCAGGGTGAAGTGACCGTTGGCGGGGCAAAGAACGCGGTTCTTGCGCTCCTTTCCGCAACCGTTCTGGCAAAGGGTCTTTGCCGGATTGATAATATACCAAACATCAGTGACGTTTCCATTATGCTCCATATCCTCCAGCAATTGGGGGCGGAGGTGCGGCGCGTCAATAAGCACTGTGTGGAAGTCAGCACCCGCTATTTTAATTCCGGCGAGGTGCCGCACGAGCTGACCCGCCATTTCCGCGCCTCTTACTACCTATTGGGGGCGCTGTACGGGCGCTTCGGGCACGCCCGTGTGGCAATGCCCGGCGGCTGCGATTTCGGTGTGCGCCCCATTGAGCAGCACATCCGCGGCTTTGAGCTGCTCGGCGCCACCGTCGCTTTCGAAGAAAACGCGATCATCTCCCTGCGGGGCGAGCAGCCGTCCGGTGCGCCGATCTATTTGGATATGCCTTCCGTGGGCGCGACGGTCAACATCATGCTTGCGGCGGTACGTGCGCGGGGCGTAACAATTATCGAAAACGCCGCGAAGGAACCCCACGTGGTCGATCTTGCCAACTTCCTCAATTCCATGGGCGCAGATGTGCGTGGTGCCGGCACGGATGTTGTTAAAATCCACGGCGTGAAGGAACTGCATGGCTGCGAATACACCACTATTCCGGATCAAATTGAGGCGGGAACCTTTATGGCGGCCGCCGCCGCGTCCCGGGGCAAGGTGCTGATCCGCAATGTGATCCCAAAGCATTTGGAATCCATCACCGCGAAGCTCTTGGAATGCGGCGCGGAGGTCAGGGAGTTTGATGACAGCATACTCGTTGCAACGCCCCGCCGGCTTCAGCGCTGCAAGATCAAAACCATGTATCACCCCGGCTTTCCGACCGATATGCAGCCGCAATTCGGTGCGCTGCTTTCCACTGCGGAGGGCACGAGCATCATTTCGGAAGGGATATACGACAACCGCTTCCGCTATATGGAGCAGCTGGTGCGCATGGGCGCGGGTGTCAAGGTGGATGGCAAGGTGGCGGTGATCGAAGGCGCGGCGGTGCTCAAGGGCGCACCTGTGCGCGCTTACGACCTGCGGGCGGGGGCGGCGATGGTGATTGCCGGGCTTGCCGCGCAGGGCACCACGGAAATTGAAGATATTGATTATATCGACCGCGGCTATGAGGATATTGTCGGCAAGCTGCAG
>JAISQZ010000112.1 GCA_031273905.1 Oscillospiraceae bacterium
CAGCCGACGTTCCATTCCGGCAGCGCCATTGGCGTTAAGGACGAAAGCCGTTTTGTGGTGGAGGAGGAGGGCGTTTATGAACTCCATTACCGCATCATGAGCGAAAAGAAGAACGGCAGCCCGACGCTGTTCCAGCTCTTCAAGGACTGCGAGGCAATCCCCGTGAGCGCCGCCCCTGCGGGCAGCGGTGCGCATATCTATGAATTCCTGAAAGCGGGGGATACGTTGAGCGTCGGCACGGCGAACCTTGGCTTCATCAGCACAAGGATTCAGCATCCTTATATTTCCATCCGGAGAATAGAGGGTTAACCGGCGAGAAGCGTCGTCAGAGGCAGGGGAGCGAAGCCCCTGCCTCCTGTTTTTACGCGTCACTCCCGTTTTTTGTGCGCAAGGAATTTCAGCCATCCGTTTGTGCGCAGCCAAGCAAAGACCAGCACGCCGCTAAGGGCGGTGAGCAAGCCCGCAACCGCAAACAGCGCGGGGCTGCGCGGTGCGGACTGCGCCGTCTGTGCTTCAATGCCAACCTCTGCGGCTTCGGGCAGATTTTCCGCCAGCGCTTCGGTGACGAAATAAGTGGGATAGGTCCACAGGGTGCCGTGCGGGATGGTGCTCTCCGGTGTGGGCAGCGCGGCAGGCTGCCTGCGCACAACGGTGGACTGTGTTTTGGCGGCGCTGGATTGCCCGCTGTTTTTCTGCTGTGTCGTGCTGGTTGTATCTGGAGTAAGCTGTGCTGCGGGAAGTGCTGCGGGAAGCGTTGCGGGAAGTGTGGGTACTGCGGACGAACGGGCGCCTGTTGTGCTTTTGGCGCCGGTGGTTTGCGCAGCGCTTGATTTTGTGCTGCTTCCTGTTTGCAGCGTCGGCGCTTTTGGGCTGGTGGTCGTTTTGGTCGTTGTCACCTTGGTTGTTGTTGTTTTTACGGTGGTGGTTTCCGGTTCCGGCGGCGTGATGGGGTAGGGGAATTCCTTGGATGGATCGCCCGCAGGGTCAAGCAGTTGGATCACCAAGGAATCCAGCGCATCCAGCGCTTGCGCCGTCTTGCAGCCGAGCATCAGCTCCAAGCTGTAATCCCCTTCAACAGAACCGGCGATAAAGATGCCGCCTTCGGCATAATACTGCGCCGTTTCATAGCTTGCGCCCTCGCCCTGCCGGTACGCCGCGATCTCCCGCCCGGCAAGCTTGAGCAAAAACCCCAATTGCGTCCCTTCCGCAATGCCGGGTGCCTGCCCGGTCAGCGCGAAGGTGACGCATTGGTTTTGCTGGTCAAGCAAATGGCGGATATGCGTGAAGGTGATGCCGCAATAGCTCTCATCGGCAGGGTCAATCAACGTGGAAACAGCGATGCCATACCACTCCAGCGCCTGGACGTTGCCATCGGCGCTTGGCGACGCGGCGTGCACGGGGGAGATGGATGCTACGGTGAGCGCCGAGGCCAGCGCAAACAGGAAAACGGTATGAAGGAAGCTGCGGCTTTTTTGCACTCCGGAACCCTTCCTTTCGTCGATTAAATTAACAAATTTTTCCAATTGCGGGACTATTATAAGAAAATTGTCATGATATGTCAATTGAATAGAGAGAAATAAATGAAATTGGAGAAACTTGTCACAAAGGCTGACGCGCAGGCAGACGCAGGCGTGCGGGATAAATTTCAGGGAAGCCCTTTACTTTTGCCTTTGGAAATGATAAAATATATGGGTAGATATGCGGGAAGGGAGGGTTTTGTCTGAAAAAACTGAACATCGCAGTGATAGGCTGCGGCAGCATTGCCAAAGGGGCGCATATCCCGAACTACATGCACCATCCGGATGTGCGGATCAAGTATTTCTGCGATCTCCTGCCCGTGCGCGCGGAGGAAGCGGTTGAAAGCAACCAATGCGGCGCTGCGGTAACGGACTATCACGATTTTTTGCATGACCCTGAGCTGGACGCGGTTTCGGTTTGCACACACAACGATTGCCACGCGCCCATTTCGATTGATTTCCTCAAGGCGGGCAAGGACGTGCTTTGCGAAAAGCCCGCGGCGCGCGTTTTGAGCGAGGCGCTCCAAATGCAGCGTGTTGCGCACGAAACGGGCAGGCTGCTCATCATCGGCACGGTCAACCGTTTTGGCGATGCCGTCAACCGGGTGAAGGCAATGATTGAGGCGGGCGATCTGGGCGAGGTCTATCACGTGTACGCCAGTTTCCGTGCGCATCGTTCCATCCCCGGCATCGGCGGGGATTTTACCACCAAGGCGGTTTCCGGCGGCGGAGCGCTGATTGACTGGGGCGTGCATTATTTGGATTTGATCCTTTATTGCTGCGGCGAACCCAAGCCTCTCACCGCAAGCGGCGAAGCCTTTTGCAAGCTGGGCAAAAATATCAGTGATTACACCTTCCTTTCCATGTGGGCGGACCGCGACGCGCGGAAGGATGGCGTTTTCGATGTGGAAGATTCCGTCACAGGGTTGGTGCGCACGAATGGGCCGGTGATCTCCTTTCAGGGGGCTTGGGCGCAAAACATCGGCAAGAGTGAAACCTACATTGATTTTATGGGCGACAAAGGCGGCATCCGTTTGGAATACTGCAAGGATTTTATTTATTACACCACAAAGGCGGGGGCGCTGCTGGAAATCAGACCCAGTTATCCCACCAGGGATTTTTATCAAACGGAGATCAATTCCTTTGTGCACAGCGTGCAGACGGGGCGACCAAATCAGGCGGGCATTGATAACGCCGTTGCGACCTCTAGGATTATGGATGCCATTTATCGTTCCAGCGAACTGCATCGTGAGGTGCTGATTGATGAAAACTGAGCTTCATTGGAAGGGGCGAAGAGCAGTGGTGAAACGTTTGGGCTGCGCTGCAGCGGCATTGACGCTGGTGCTGGGATTGCTCGCCTCCTGCGGAAAAAAGCAGGAAAAGCTGACGGCGCCGGGGCAGATTTTGATCATCGTCGGTACACAAGCCGCGATGCCCGAGGAAGCGCGTCTTGCGCAAAAGATGATCAATGACTACGAGCCGGGCGTTATCTGGATCCGGACACTGCCGGATGCGGCGCTTAGCAACAAAG
>JAISQZ010000132.1 GCA_031273905.1 Oscillospiraceae bacterium
GGAAATCAACTTGACCTCAACCGCGATCAGCGAAGGGCTCACCTCTTTCCTTGAAAGCCTCAAAACGACCTTTGGTGAGCGCACGGTAGCCTATGCCTTTGTTGATCTGCTGGATTTCATTGCGGATCTGATCAAGATGTTCAGTTGAACTTGCAGCGGCGTATGCTAGGCCGCGTCCGTTGCGGGCGCGGCTTTTCTTTATGATTTTTGGGGAGGGACGAAACGATGAAAAAGAAATGCCTGCTTGCTTTGACGCTTGCCCTGCCGCTGTTGCTTTTCGCCTGCGGCAAAAAGGAAGCGCCGGTGCAACTGACCGATCCGGTGCAGGCGCAAAGCAGCGGCACAGCGGTCAGCTCTGATTTTACGCAATCCAGCGTCTATGATTTTACGCAATCCAGCGGGACTTCAGGCAGCGCCGTGCCAACGGAGGGCGGCGCGCAGCCCCCGGCCGGAACGACGGCGGGCAAAACAACAACAAATGGCGCCGGTGCAAAAACGACAACGGCCGCGCGACCCAGCGCAACCACCGGAAAGACAACAACAAAAACAACAACAACCAAAAAGGCCACCACCAAATATTTCGCGAACCCCATCGCCATCAACAGCCAGGAGGAGGCGCTCAGGGCGTTTAACGCCGCAATCCAGCGGGTGCTTGACCAAAAGCCGGGCTTCAGCAAAAGCCACGCCATCGGTTGGGATAGCTGGCAGTTCGACCAGGATATGCTCGTCATACCGTCCATCCCGCTTGTCGGCGAGGTGACGCAGGTGATGTCCGCCGCTCTGAGCGCCGCCTTGAGCGAAGGCACACAGACGGCCGCTGTGCAGAAGGGGGATTCGCACCAGTTGCTGCAAAAAAGCGGCTTCACCATGGATCACATGAAGAGCGTCAATTATAGCCACGACGGCAGCGACTGGACGGTCACCCTCAATGTCATGGACGGCAGCACGCGGCAGCAAAAGCGCTATCTTTCCTCCGGCATATCCGGCAATTCGCCCATCGATAAGGGACCGCTCGCCCTCGCCACCGGCGCTAAAATCTATGACCACATGACCGCCGACCGCGTTTTCGCGCTGGTGAAGGAAAGCCTTTCCATCCTCAGCGCCGATCCGCTTGATGTCACCGAAAGCAGCTCCGCCATCCGCTTCGTCGCCAAAATTGACGGCGGCGGCAGCCTGCAAAGCCTGACCGTGACCTACAACGAAGCGATCAATATTGCGGAAATCGCCATCCTTAAGGGCGGCGCGGGTAACACCTTCCAGGATATCAAGGGCAGCGGCAAGGTCAAAATTGTGTTCCGGGATTTTGTGTATTAGGGCGTGCCGGCACGACCCAAATCGCCTTGCATTTGAGCAAAGGCTGCGTCACAGCCTGCCGCGCAGATCCCGCTTTTCCTCCTCCGGCAAATCCAGCCCCAGCGTACCGCCGGGGTTCATGATGTGATCAGGATCAAAATAATCCCGCAGTGCGCGGAGCACGCCGTGCTCATTCCTGCCCAGCTGCGCTTCCAGCCAAGGGGCAAACATCTTGCCGATGCCGTGGTGGTGGCTCATGGAAGCCCCGCTCTTCTGTATGGCATCCATGATGCTGGCATGGAATTTGCGGAATTCCTCCGCGTCATTTTCCAGGATGATAAAAATCCAGTACAAATTGCCGCCCTGCGGATAGACGTGGCTCATGTGGGTCATGCAGATGCAGTTTGGGCGGCTTTTGACTACCTTGCGCACCTCGGCGTGTACCCGCGCCATTTCGCTCCAATTGACGGAGCATTCCATGGTATCCATCAGGATGCCAAAGTCCTGGAGCGTGTCGCGCAGATAGGGATCGGAAAAACGCCCCTTTTCCCAGCTTTTTGTCACCAGCCCCGTCAGCGGGAGTCCGCCGTAGCGCGCGGCCACCCTGCCGCAATATTTGGCGCAGTTCCTCGCATACCCCTCCTCGCCGTTGCTAAAGCCCAGGAACAGGCACATTTCGCCCGGCTTGAAGCCCTTTAGCCCGAAGAGATGCCTGAGGGGCGTATCCATCACGCCATACATGTTGAGCATCACGCCCGTTTCCTCCGGATCCGAAAGGCGGAACACGCTGGGCTTGCCCGCCTCGCCCTGCATCACATCCCGCGCAAAGGCGATGCCGGTCTTCCAGTCCTTGAACATATAGGAAAAGCGGCGCACCGTTTCCGGCATATGGCGAAAAAACTTGAGCGTCACATGGGTCAGCACACCGAAGGTTCCCTCGCTACCCATCAGAATCTGGTCAAGGTCGGGACCCGTCGCCTTGCGGGGGTGGCTGTCGGTATGGATCGAACCGCGCGGCGTAGCGTAATCCTGCCCCAGCACAATATCCTGGATGCAGCCATAGTAGGTGGAATTCTGCCCGCTGCCGTGGGTGACCACCCAACCGCCGACGGAGGAATGCTCAAAGCTCTGCGGAAAATGCCCGCAGGTGTAAGCCCGCCGCGCAGCAAACAGCGCCTGGGCGTTGTTCAGCGTCTCTTCCAGCTTGGGCCCGCTCATGCCCGCTTCCACCGTGATCAGCTGGTCAATTTCGTTGAAGGAGACCACCTTGTTGAAGCGCGGACGCATATCCAGCGAAACGCCGCCCCTGACGCATTCCACGCCCCGGGTGACGGAGGAACCGCCGCCATAAACATAAACCGGGATTTTTTCCTGGGCGCAATAGGCGACCAGCCGCTCAATCTGCCCCTTGCTATCCGGATACAGCACGGCGTCCGGCACATTCTCAACGGTCTTGTTCCGTGCGCGGAGCAGGTCATACATCGTTTTGCCGTAGGCGACGCTGAAGCGGGCGTAATCGTCCGTGCGCAGCTGCGCCTCCCCAACAATCGCCCTGAGCGCTTCCAGCTGCGCAGCGCTTAGCGTGATGGGGATATCAAATTTGACCTCGTCCAGACCAAGATCCTGCCGGTATTCCCTGAACTGTTCCTCCGAAAGCCCAAAGCGCGTAAGCACATCGCGGAACAGCGCCTCGCGCGGGGCTTTGATTTGCCCGGGCGCACCCCACTTAAACACGGAACGATAGGATTTTTCCGGAATTTCCCCCTGGAACCACTTCGGCTCAAAGCCCTTGTATGGATGCGGCATATTCCTCCTCCTTCTTCTCACGGGCAAACATCATAAAGGCGATACCTCATACGATTGCGCTGTGAAGCGATAGACAAGCTTTTTGAGATGGTTTTTTGCTGCGCAGGGCGGAGAAACAGCGCAAAACGAAAAACCAGCCGAAAAATTTGGCTATATTCTTATTGCGGGATCGTATCAATCCAGAAGCAGCCGCAGGCAAGGCTCAAACGGCACGCCGTCCGCGCCGGGGCAGCCAAGGCGCCGCGCCGCCGCAAGGGAAGCTTCCAAAAAACGCAGGATGCGCGGCAGCGCTTCGGCAAGCGCGACACCGCGCAAAAGATACCCGCAAAGCGCGGAAGCGAACAGATCCCCCGTGCCGGAATAACTGCCCGGCTGGGCGGGGCTGTCAAAAAGCGCGAAGAACCCGTCGCTTTGCGCGGCGGCGTTGCCGATTCGGCCTCCCTGCCGCCAGCCGGTGATCACCACCGTTTGCGCACGCCCCGCAAGCAGCCGCTCCGCCATTTGCCGCAGCAGCGCCCGCTGTCGCGGCGCGTCCGCCTCCGCGAAGGCGCCGTATGCGCAGCCCGTAAGCAGGCAGGCTTCCGTCACATTCGGCGTGAGCACATCCGCCTGCCCCGCCAGCTCCTTTACCGCGGCGCACAGCGCGTCGTCAAAGCAGGGGTATCGCCGCCCGTGATCCGCCATCACGGGATCCACCAGCAGCAGGGTTCCTTCTGCGCGGAAGGCGCTGAGGAGCGCCCGCGTGGCTTCGACTTGCCCCAGGGAGGAAAAAAACCCGGTGTAAATTCCATCCAGCCGCAGCCCGCGCTTTTGCCATTCCCGCGGGAATTCCCGCAGCACGGGTTCACAGTCCAGCAGGGCATAACTCCCGTAGCCGGTCTGGTTGCTCAACACGGCGCTCGGCGCGGGGCAGGGCTGCACCCCCAGCACCGAAAGCACCGCAACCGCCGCCGTCATGGAACAGCGCCCCAGGCCGGAAATATCCTGCACCACCGCAGCCCTCGGGTTCCCTCCGCCGCTCAAAACGCACCTCATCCCTCAAGCTCTAAAATCGACGCCGCAAAATTCGCCGCGGCGTTGCTCATGCTGCTGCTGCCCAAGCCGTCCAGCGAAGCGCCGGAATTCCAGCCGTCCAAAACGGCGTTGCGCTCCGGCAGCGCCGCTTGCACCCGCACAAAAAGGCGGTAACGCGTTTCGTCTTCCACAAGGGGACTATCCGGACCAACAGAAAAATGCTCCAGCAGCAACGGCGTCATTTCACCGGGTTCCAGCACCTTGCCGTAATAGAGCCAGCCATCCTCGTCATAATACCAAAGCGCAGCCGGCGATTTCCACTCGCGCAGCGGCAGCAGCCCGTTCGCTTCCAGCTTGACAGGTCCCGCTTCCTTGCCGAAGACATGCACCTCCCGCTGCGCCGCATCCCACTGGAAGAACTGATAAAAGATCTTTGTAATCTTCGGTCCCGCCGCGCCCTCCTCCGTTTGCTCCGGCGTTTGCGCCTGGAGCTGCAAAGGCTGATACAGCGCGTCGTCTCCGGTTCCGCGCTGCAAAAAGCCCAGGAAGGAATAGGTTGTCTTCACAAGCCCCAGCGCCTCCACATCCTCCGGCAGCAGGCTTTTGATATCCGGCAGCGGCACATTGGTGTTCGTTTGCACCTGTTTCTTTTCAAAAATCAGCAGCATGCCGTTCGCGTCCGTTTGCCCGGGCAGGCGGTCGGCGGGAAGCTTCGCCGCAAGCGCCGTTTCCCAGCTGCCGCCCTGTGCGCAGTAGCCGCCCTCGCGCAGCAGCTGCAAAGCGGCAGCGCGGCTGAGGGTGCGCGGAATAAAATGGTCGCCTGGCTCCCGGCTTTCCTTGGTTACGATGACCAGCCCCTTTTCGTCGCGCCGCACGGTCAAAAGCGTCTCCTCCAAGCGCAGGCGCAGCAAAAGCCGTTGCGTTCCTGTTTGCACCGCCGCAATCGGGCGGTCATAGAGATAGCCCGGCGAAAGCAGCGTTTCATCCTTTTCGTAAGGATCCAGCACCGCAATGCCCTCGGCCCGGGCGGGTGCGCCGGTCAAGCTGCGCAGCTGCGGCGCACCTTGCGCCAGGGCAGAAAGCAAAATCGCCGCCGCCGAAACAATGGCGCAAACCGCCAAGCCCCAGGATACCCGGAACCGCTTTCCGCCGCTCCGCCAAAGCGCGGACAAGCGCCCGCGCAGCAGCGCGGCGGGGGAAGCATCCCGCACCGCCAGGCGGATACGCCAAATTTGCAGCCAAAGACGAAAATCCTGCCGCAGCCCGCGCAATTTCTCTCCGGCGCGGGGGAAACCCGCATCATCCCTCTTGCTTCGTCCGTTCATTTTTTTGTCCCTTCCTTTTTGCGCCATATCCCGCGCCGCGCAGCCATTTGCGCAGCAGCACCGCAGCGACGCAAAGCGACGCGGCAAGCACAGCCAAAGCGCCCGCATAGCTTTGCGTAAACGAAAGCAGCATCCCGCCGAAGGGCACCGCCGCAAGCTTCACGCCAAGCACGCTCGCCTGGTTGACCAAAATACTATCCTGTGCGCCGTTGGCGCGTCTTGTGCGGAAGACCGTCATGTCCCCGCTGTAGTTATCCAGCCGCTCGGCGACCACGCGCGTCAGGCGGGAATCCGGCTGCCCGCTGAGGGCGTAATAAGTGATCACGTCGCCCGGCTGCGTTTTTTCTGGTGCGGTGGTTTTGGTAATGAGCAAAGCTCCGCGCGGAATCAGCGGCTGCATTGCGTCCGTCTGCTCCACAAAAAAGCGCAGACCCGCAATCCCGGTGGCGGCGGTGCGGTTGAGCAGCACCGTCAGCGCCAGCAGGAGCGAAAAGCACAGCGCGGCATAGAAAAAAACATTCGATGTTATTTTGACCCGCCGGGCACGCGCGGCGTTTGGCGGCGCGGAAAACAGGGGTGCCGGCAAACCGTCCTGTGCGTCCTGGTCGCCGCCTAGCACCTCCTCCGCAAGCCGCCCGATTTCCTGCACGAAGGCCTCCCCCTGAAGGGAAAGCTGCGGCGTGCTTTTCTCCGGCGCCCGGTTACGATACGGCAAAGTCCTCACCTCGCTTGAGATCGGCATCCGCGCCCTCGCGCAGCACGTTGTGCAGGGCGTAGGATAGCCCTTGCAGCTGGCTCATAATGCGTTCCTGCTCCAGGCGCAGCTCCTCCGCGCGTTGGCGCGATTTGCGAAGAAGCTGATCCGCCTCCTGCCGCGCGGCACGCAGCGTCTCTTCCGCAGCCGCCCTGGCATCCACAAGCACCCTGCCAATGAGCTGCTGCTTATCCTCCTCGCACAGCTCGCCGTAAGGCGCGGCGGGCTGCTGGCGCAGACGCTGGCGCAATTCATCCGCCTCGCCGCGCAGCGCGGTGATCTGCGCCATAAGCGCCTCCGTCTGCGACTGCATTCCGGGGTGACTGTTCTGCTCGGCAAGCGCCGCCTGCAGGCGGCTGTTTAGCTCCCGCTGCTCGGCAAGCTGCATATGCAGGCGCTGGAACGCCTCGGCGCTTTCCTGCGCGGGCGGCGCCGACCCGCCCGCAGCCGCCTGCCGGTTCCCCTGCTCCGTCAGCTCCCGCTTCATAGCGCGGTTATCTTCCCGGATTTTTTTAAACGCAACCTCTAGCTGCGCCAGATAGAGATCCACGCGCTCCATGCCGTAGCCGTTGCGTTCCACCCCGAACATATTGCGGTATTTTTCGTTCGGCACATAATCCTCTCTCATATGGCGAACCGTCCTCTCTCTCTTTTTCCATCAATTGCCTGTCAAATTATCCCAAACATCCTATGGTTCAATGTTCATTATACAACATCTTGCGCGGGAAAGCAATACCGCCCCCTATTTTTTATAAAATATTGTTTTGCGCGGTATATCGCTGAATTACACCGCCGAAAATTGATTTTAGCCAAAAATCGGCGCAGCGCTTGCATTGCCGCGCCGAATGATGTATAATTAGCGCAGCAATGCGGGAAGGAGGGCGAATGATGTGAAAAACGCGGCGAAATTTGCCCTTGTGATGTGCCTGGTGGTGCTTGCCGCCGCCGCTGTTTTGAGCGTGACCTATCCTGGTCTGCGCGACGATATCGCTTTGGGTTTCCAGCATTTTTTTGAAGGCGCGGCGGAATTTATCCGTGATTTTGCGGAGGCATTCCGCGCCGCCGCCGGCTAACGCAAAAATCCCCTTGCCTTTCCTGCAAATCATGTTATACTATTGAAGAGGATATGGTCGGCG
>JAISQZ010000052.1 GCA_031273905.1 Oscillospiraceae bacterium
CATGCCGAAGCAATCGGTTCCGCTGCGGTGGAGCTGCGCTGGAGCCACGGCAAAGGGGCGGCGGCTTATCTGATCAGTGTGCGCTGCGGAGAAAGCGGGGAATTTGCGCTGGTTGGTCATACGGCGGAAAACCGCTTCCGCCATGAGGCGCTTGCGCCGGAAAGCCGCTACGACTATCGTGTGCAGAGCTATCACGATTCCGGAATGAGTGCGCCGTCAAAGGTTGTAAGCGCCGTCACCTGGCGCAGCCCTAATCGCGGGGCGAATTTCCGTCAGGGGATGCCGGGGCAGCCGCGTCCGCAGCCAATGAAGAATCCGCCGCTGCGCTTTCCAAGCTTTTCTCTGCAAGCGCTGCGTCAAGGGCTTGGCGCAATGCCGGTGGGTTCCCGTCATGAAGCGCACACAACGCGCTGACGGTTTGGTAGCCGAGCGCGGGGCAGTAATCCGTGGCAAAGGCGCAGGAGCTTTCCAGCAATGCCCTGCATCGCGCGGGGTTCGCTTTCAGCGGCACAATGCATTTTTCGCGCAGCAGCGCGGCGGCCTTTGTCATCAGGCGCAGGCTTTCCAGCAGCGCCTTGGCGATCAGGGGCAAAAAGGCGTTGAGCTCGAATTCACCTTGGCTTGCCGCCAGTGTGATTGCGGTATCGTTGGCGATCACCTGCATGGCAACCTGCGTTGCCATTTCCGCAATGACGGGGTTGACCTTGCCGGGCATGATGGTGCTGCCTTGCTGCAAGGGTGCAAGGCGCAGCTCGCCCAAGCCGCCGTGCGGACCGGAGCCCATCCGGCGCAGGTCGCCGCAAAGCTTGATCCAGTTGACTGCCGCCGCCTTGAGCAGACCGGAGACCTCGGTGAAGACATCCTGATTTTGTGTGGGATCCATCGGGTATTCCGCCGCCGCCAGACCGATGCCGCTTAAAACGCGCAGTTCCTCCAGCACCCGGTGGCGATATTGCCGCGAAGCGTTGCCGCCGCGCCCGACCGCCGCGCCGCCCAAATTCACCTGCCGCAGGCGCTCTTCTATTTTGTACAGCCGCCAGCGATCCCGCGCGATTGCTTGCGCAAAGGCGCCGAAGGCACTGCCCAGGGTGATAGGCACCGCATCCATCCATTCCGTGCGCCCAAGCTTCGGGATGGCCTCGAAGGCATTTTCTTTTTCCTGCAAGGCCTCCTGGAGCTTTGCGCATTCCTCGCTCAAGAGACGCAACTGCCAGATGGCCGCGATGCGCAGCGCGGTGGGATAAACGTCATTGGTGGATTGTCCGCGATTAACGTCGTCAAGAGGATGGACATGCGCATAAGCGCCACAGGGGAAGCCCAGCTCCCGCAGGGCAAGGTTCGCCAGCACCTCATTGACGTTCATATGCGCAGCGGTGCCGGCGCCGCCTTGCAGGGCTTGAATGCCAAGCGCCGCGTCCGCTTCGCCGGCGAGTGCGCGGTCGCAGGCAGCTTCAATCGCCGCATAGACCCCCGGTTTGCCAACCCCAAGCCTTTGATAGCTGATGGAGGCGGCTTTTTTGATCAGCAGCATGGCTTGGATCAGTTCGCGCGGGGTTTCGGTTTCGTCCAAGGCGAAGTTTTCGCGCGCACGCAGGGTCTGCAATCCATAAAGCGCGTCGGTCGGCAGTGCGCGGCTGCCGAGGAAATCGGATTCCTGCCGCATAATGGTGTTGCCAACATTCATAAAAGACTTCTTCCTGAAAAGGAACGCCGCAAAGACGTGAATTCTGCCTTGTGCAGATAGCCCCTAGGTGAGCATCCGTGTGCTGCGTTCCAAAATCCCTTGCAGCCAGGCGATTGCGATGCCGTAATTGGTAAATGGTACGCCCTGCGCGGCGGCGGTGCGCAGGCGGTGGCGCACGGTTCTTTCGTTGAGCATACAGCCGCCGCAGTGGATCACCAGCGCGAAAGGGGAGAGATCCTCCGGGAAATCCACGCCGGAGCAAAAATGAAATCCGAAGGACTTGCCAAGTTCATTCCGGATCCAACGGGGAAGCTTCACCGTGCCGATGTCGTCGCATTGGCGGTGATGGGTGCAACCCTCTGCAATGAGGACGCTTGCGCCTGCGGGCAGGGTTTCCAGCGCCTTCACTCCTTGGAGGGCGGCATCCAAAAAGCCCTTGTACCGCGCAAAGAGGATCGAAAACGAGGTCAGCGGTACATTTGGCGGCACATCGGCGGATACTTTTGCGAAGACCTGGGAATCCGTGATCACCAGCGCGGGTGATTTCCCAAGCGACGCCAGGGTATCACGCAGTTCAAATTCCTTGACCACAATGGCGGCGGCATCCGCCTCCAGAATATCACGGATCACCTGCTGCTGCGGGAGGATCAGCCGTCCCTTCGGCGCGGCTTTGTCGATCGGCGTGACAAGAAGCGCAAAATCCCCCGGATGCAGCAGGTCAGCAACCAGGCGGAGCTTTGGTTCCCCGCTTTGCGTCAGCCGGGCAAGGCGCTCCTTGAGCAGAGCGATGTTTTCACCTGTTTTTGCCGAAACAAAAAGCGGATGGTCATCTTGGGGGGGAGCCGTTGCTTCGCGCACTGCGTCGCTCTTGTTCATGGCGATCAAAAAGGGGATTCCCTGTGCCCGGAACAGTTCAAGCAGCTCTCTGTCCGCCGCTTGCAGCCCCAGCGCCGCATCCACCACCAGCACCGCCGCATCCGCTTCCGCCAAAACCTGCCTTGCTTTTTCTACGCGCAATTTGCCCAGAATGCCCGTATCGTCAAAGCCAGGGCAGTCGATAAGCAA
>JAISQZ010000040.1 GCA_031273905.1 Oscillospiraceae bacterium
CGGGACCGGACGTGGGCGTCCTCCGGCTTTGGCTGCCGGCGCTGGCGCTACCGGAACCACTGGTCAAGGGTCTGGTGATCTTCAATCTGGCGCTGACCTTCGTCGCGTTTTTCAGTTACTTCCCGGATACCTACCGCAAGCTCTTCAATAAGCCCGCGCCGGAAAAGAAAAAATAAAGACATATCCCCGAAGAAAGGGAACTTTTATGAAACAAACACTTTGCTGCAAATGCCGTCAGCGCCCCGCGATCTTTTTTATCAGCCGCATGGTTAACGGGGAACCGGAAAAGCAGGAGGGTTACTGTATGCCCTGCGCAATGGAACTCAATATCGGTCCCATCAAACAGATGATGCAGAACATGGGGCTTTCGCCAGAGGAAGCGGATGCCGCCAGCAATCAGATCGGCGACCTGTTTGACGGCCAAAACGCCGAGATGTTTCGCCCGCTGATGGAATCCATGGGGGGGCACCCGCCGGAAAAGGAGGAGCCTGACGACAACGCCCCCTTTGATGACGAGGGCTTGGAACCGGGCGCTTCCCACGGCATTGTACCGGTTTCGGCACCCAGGCGCGGGGAGCGCAAAACGAAAAATAAAAAAGAAAAGGGGCGCAAATACCTTTCACTTTATTGCACCGACCTGACCGAGAAGGCGCGCGTCGGGCAGTTGGATCGCATCATCGGGCGGGAGGACGAAATTTATCGCACGATGCAGATCCTTTGCCGCCGCACGAAGAACAACCCCTGCCTGATCGGGGAACCCGGCGTGGGCAAAACTGCCATTGCGGAAGGGCTTGCGCTGCGCATTGCCACAGGCGAGGTGCCCTCGCGCTTGGCGGAAAAGGAAATCCATCTGCTGGATCTGACTGCCCTGGTTGCCGGCACACAATTCCGTGGGCAGTTTGAAAGCCGCATCAAGGGCTTGATTGAGGAGGTCAAATCCCTTGGCAACATCATTTTGTTCATTGACGAGGTGCATTCCCTTGTGGGTGCTGGTGACGCGGAGGGTTCCATGAACGCCGCAAACATCCTTAAGCCGGCGCTTTCACGCGGGGAGGTTCAGATCATCGGCGCGACCACCTTCACCGAATACCGCAAATACATCGAAAAGGATGCGGCGCTTGAACGCCGCTTGCAGCCGGTCAAGGTGGAGGAGCCTTCCGTGGAGGACACCTGCAGGATGCTGGAGGGAGTAAAGGAATATTACGAAAATTTCCACAAAGTGAAGGTGAGCAATGTTCTGATCCGCCGGGCGGTGCTCCTTGCGGAGCGCTATATCAGCGATCGCTTTTTGCCCGATAAGGCAATCGACCTGTTGGACGAAGCCTGCACCTGCGCCAATCTGCGCAACGCCTCGATTGATGAGCTGGAAAAAACCAAGAAGCGTGTCCAGGCGTTGCTTGAGCAGCAGCAGGCTCTGATGGAGCTGCAGGAGGTGGATTATGAACGCCTTTCCGGCATCCGCACGGAAATGATCCGCTTGCAGGGCAAAGCGGCGGCGCTCCAGCAGCAGGCGGCGGACGCTGTTGCCACTGAGGACGATCTGGCGCGGGTGATTCAGCTATGGACGGGCGTCCCCGCCCAAAAGGTGATGGAAAGCGACCTGCGCAAGCTGCGCGGGATGGAAGATGCGCTGCAAATGCACATCATTGGGCAGGATGAAGCGGTGCGTGCGGTTTCCGCCGCCATCCGCCGCAGCCGGGTGCAGATCAGCCCCCAGCGCCGCCCGGCTTCGTTCATCTTCGTCGGGCCTACGGGAGTGGGCAAAACAGAGCTGGTCAAGCGTCTGGCGGCGGAGCTATTCGATAAGCCGGAGACGCTCATCCGCCTGGATATGAGCGAATTCATGGAAAAGCACGCGGTTTCGCGGATCATCGGTTCCCCGCCGGGCTATGTGGGCTACGACGAAGCGGGGCAGTTGACTGAAAAAGTGCGCCGCAAGCCCTATTCCGTGGTGCTCTTTGATGAAATTGAAAAGGCGCACCCGGATGTGATGAATATCCTGCTGCAAATTCTGGACGAGGGCAGGATTCACGACGCACAGGGGCGCGAGGTCGGCTTTGAAAGCACGGTAATTGTGATGACCTCAAACGCAGGCAGCGAACGCAAGGAGGGCGCGATCGGCTTCGGCAAAACAAAGGAAAACGCCTCGAAAGATCGCTCTCTCAAGGCGCTTAAGGATTTCTTGCGCCCGGAATTCTTGGGGCGCGTGGATGAGATCATTTTTTTTCGCGATTTGGACGCAGCGGATTTTGTGCGCATTGCGCAGCTGCATCTGGAAGAGCTGCGCGATTCCTTGCAGGATAAGGGCATTGCATTCACCTGGTCGGAAGAGGCGGTGGAAGCGCTCGCGCGGCAATCCGTCGGCGGCACGCGCGGTGCGCGCGATCTGCGCAACACCCTGCGCCACCAGGTTGAGGATCCCATTACCGCGCGGCTTGTGGAAACGCCGGAGGGGCAAAAGCTGCGCAGCGTCCGCCTTGCGCTGGAAAATGACGCGGTGACAGTGGCGGCGGAATAGTTGAAACGCCGCCCCTGCGGGCAAGCTATTTTTTTATTGCGGGATGGTATAGCTATTCTACTTGACAACAAGAACTAAATATGAAATAATAATGGCATGAGTTATAGTAAAGATTTTCGTAAAAAAGTGATGGAATACATTGAAAGAGGAAATTCACGCAGAGCGACGGCTGCAACATTTGGGATTGGACTTGCTACAGTTCAA
>JAISQZ010000080.1 GCA_031273905.1 Oscillospiraceae bacterium
CTTCCTTCAGATTCCGCCTCACGACGGACACCCTTGGTGTTCAGCTATACCCTTCCCACTACCGGGCGGGTTCGGGACTTTCACCCGTTAGATTGCGCCCATGCCGGGCGCACAACCAACAACCCTTCCCCGTTTTTGGGGAAGGGTTGTTTTGTCTGCACAAGCAGCTGCGCAGCGGTTTATTTTGCCTCCAGCACAAGTTCCGCCTTCGGGTTGATCAATTTCGTGCGTTGCAGGGAGCCATCCTCTTCCGCAATGAAATAAACGTGTTCCCCGGCAACGCCAACCACCCGGCGGCAGCCCAGAGGCAGCACAATCGTACCGCTGCGGTTTTTGAGGACGTCAATTTCTGTGGCAAGAAATTCCTTGAAGACGTGATCGTCACTTTTCGCGGCGCAAAAGACGCTGTCTCCGCGCACTGTAACATACCAAGGATCTCCGCCGCCGGCCGGCACCGCCACGCGGTAGGTCGGCGTTCGGCTGCCGTTGGCATAAGCAAGCAGGCTGTTGGGGTCGTTTGGATCCGCTTCGTAGACCACCTCATCCTTGGAGGCGACGCTGAATATATCGGGCGAAAGGCGCAGCAGCTGTCCCTCCTGTGAATAGAAAATTCCCTGCGCGGTGAGCAGCCAGTCCTCCGCCTCGCCGGGCAAAACCGGGTCAAGGAGGAAGGTCTCATCCGTGAGCCGGAAAGCGCTCAGCCTGCCGCCGCGCACGGCGATGGCGTTTCCACCCGCAAGCTGCATCTGCTTAACGCCGCTGCTTTGAAAGGGGAGGGGCGTTGCGCCGTCTTCTGCCGCATCCGGCGGCAAACGGAAAATCTGCTTGCCGTCGCTGTAGAACAAAACGTTATCCTCCGCATACAGCGCGGTGCAGACACGCTTTGTCACGCGTTCCGGTGCGCCGGGTTCCTCCCCTCCCCTGGCGCGATAAAGGCGGCCGCGGTCGTCACGGTTGATGAAATAGATCCAGTCACCCGCCGGCTGCGGCTGTGCGGCGGCAAGCTCCACAAAAATCTCGCGCCCTGTGCCGTCCGTGCGCACACGGCTGAGGTGATTATCCTGATCGGTATCAACGAAATAGAACCAGCCGCCATGCAAGATCAATCCGGATACCCCGGAGGACAGCACACGCGCACGCGTCGATTTTGCGGGATCCTCCCGATAGAGTGCGCCGCCAAAGGCGAAAAAAATAGAATCCTCCACCGGCAGCACTGCGGACTGTGCGCTTGTCTCCCTGCCACAGGCGGCAAAAAGCGCAAGCATCATCAGTGCCAGAAAAACGCAGGCAAACCGTTTCATCGCGTTAACTCCTTTCCTGGCAAACCAGCTCCACCGCCAAGGGTAGCAGTTGCCATTCCGCCTGTTCCATCACGCGGCGCTGCAGGCGATCCGGCGTATCACCCGGCAGCACCTCCACCGCTTTTTGCAACAAAATTTCGCCGCCGTCACAGACCTCGTTGACAAAATGCGCCGTCGCGCCCGTGAGCTTCACCCCGTATTCCAGCGCCGCCCGGTGCACCCGCAGCCCATAAAAACCTTTTCCGCAAAAGGAGGGGATCAGCGAAGGGTGCACATTGATGATCCGCTGCGGAAAACGTTTGACAAAGTCCCCGCTCAGAATGGTCAAAAAACCAGCCAAAATGATGAAATCAATCCGATGCGCTTCCAGCAAAGCGCAGAGCCGTTTTTCAAATTCCTCAAGCGGCATGGCGGCACGGGCAATTGTGACGGCTTCAATCCCGGCGCGTTTGGCGCGTTCCAGGGCAAAAGCCCCCTCCCTGCTGGAGACAACCAGCGTCAGCGCAGCGCTTGGCAGCGCACCCGCCGCTTTTGCGTCGATGAGGGCTTGCAGATTGGTGCCGCCGCCGGAAACCAGCACGGCGATGCGTTTCGGCTTCACGCCAGGATCACTCCTTCCCCGCCGGAAACCACCTCGCCGAGAAGATAGGCCTCCTCGCCGTTTTGGCGCAGGAGCGCAACCGCCCGGTCCGCATCCTCCTTTGCGGTGACAAGCACCATGCCAACACCCATGTTAAAGGTGTTGAACATATCCCGCTTGGGGATTTCGCCCGTTTGCTGCAATAGCTGGAAGATGGGAGGGATGCGCAGCGCCGCCTCATCAATTTTTGCGGAAAGCCCCTGGGGCAGGCTGCGCGGGATGTTTTCATAAAAGCCGCCGCCGGTAATATGGGAAATCCCCTTGAGGGTGACTTGTTCCAGCAGAGCAAGCACGGGCTTGACGTAAATTTTAGTGGGCTTGAGCAGCGCTTCGCCCAGCGTGCTGCCGAGTTCCTCAATGTGCAGCGTCAGTTTTTCCCCGTCGGCGCGGATGATCTTGCGGATCAGCGAAAAGCCGTTGGAATGCGCACCGGAGGAGGGCAGGGCGATCAGCACATCGCCGGGGCGGACGGTTTCGCCGCTGATGATTTTTTCCTTTTCCACCACACCCACGGCAAAGCCCGCCAAGTCATATTCATCCGCAGGGTAAAAGCCGGGCATTTCCGCGCTTTCGCCGCCGATAAGCGCCGCACCCGCCTGCACGCAGCCTTCCGCAACACCGGCGACAACCGCCGCCGTGCGTTCCGGCACATTTTTGCCCATAGCGATGTAATCCAGGAAAAAAAGCGGCCTCGCGCCGCAGCAAAGGATATCGTTGACGCACATGGCGACGGCATCGATACCGATGGTATCATGCCGGTTCATCAAAAAGGCAAGCTTGAGCTTGGTGCCCACACCGTCCGTGCCGCTGACGAGCACCGGGCGGGTCAGACCGGTCAGATCAAGCTCAAACAGGCCGCCAAAACCGCCGAGGCCGGAAAGCACACCGGGGGTCAGCGTACGCGCGATGTGCTTTTGCATCAGCTCCACAGCGGCGTAACCCGCCGTAATATCCACACCCGCAGCCTTATAGCTTTCACTTGCGCTGTTTTTCATACTTGTCCCTCCAGTTTACTCTCGAATTTGGATTTGAGCGGCTGCGCCGGGATGCGCACAGGGTATTCCCCCGTAAAGCAGGAGGAGCAGATGCCCTGCTTCGGGCGCACCATCTTGCGCAGCTCCGGCACGGGAAGGTAGCCCACGGAATCCGCACCGATTGCCTTTGCAATGTCCTCATAGCTTTCGTATTGGTTGGCCAGCAAATTTTCACGGGAATCAATATCCGTACCAAAATAGCAGGGATGTTTGAAGGGCGGCGCGGCGCTCATCATGTGCACCTCGGCAGCCCCCGCTTCGCGCAGCACGCGCACAAGCCTTGCGCAGGTGGTACCGCGCACAATGGAATCATCCACTGTGATCACCCGCTTGCCCTTCACAACGGCGGGAACGGGATTGAGCTTGATGCGCACGCCGTTGTCACGCTCCTTTTGATTTGGCTGGATAAAGGTGCGGGCAATATATTTATTTTTTATCAGCCCGATCGCATAGGGAATCCCGGATTGCTTTGCGTAGCCGATGGCCGCGTCCAGGCCGCTATCCGGCACGCCAATAACCACGTCCGCATCCATAGGATACTCCATGGCGAGAATTTTACCCGCGTTTTCCCGCGCGATATGAACGGAATTGCCGTCCATGACGGAATCCGGGCGTGCGAAATAAATATATTCAAGGATGCACATATGCTTCTTGCGCTGCGGGTCGCAATGGTCGGTAATGGAACGCAGCCCCTCGGCATCAATGACCACGATTTCGCCGGGAAGAACATCGCGCAGGAATCTTGCGCCAACGGCATCCAGCGCACAGGTTTCTGAGGCGGCCACATAAGCGCCATCCAGCGTGCCGAGCACCAGCGGACGAAAGCCCAAAGGATCCCGGCAGGCGATCAGCTTCTGGGAGGACATCATCACCAGCGAAAACGCGCCCTCCAGCGCCGTGATAGAAGCGGCGACCGCTTCTTCGATGGAACCGCACTTCAGGCGTTCGCGCGTGATGGTATAGGCAATCACCTCGGTGTCGCTGGTGGTGTGGAAGATACAGCCTTCCATTTCATAGGTTTGGCGCAGCTCCCCCGCATTGGTCAGGTTGCCGTTGTGCGCCACCACAAGTGAGCCGTTGCAGTGATTGATGTGCATGGGCTGCGCGTTGCGCCCGCTGGTCCGACCCGTGGTGCCGTAGCGCACGTGCCCCACCGCCATCTGCCCTTCCCCCAGATGCGCGAGCGCATCCTTGGTGAAAACATCATTGACCAGACCAACGCTTTTGTGCCCCACCGGCACGCCGCGGTCGCTGACGTAAATGCCGCAGCTTTCCTGCCCGCGGTGCTGGAGCGCAAACAGCCCATAATAGGCTGCGGCGGCAACGTCAATACCCGCATTGCCGCTATAAATCCCGAAAACGCCGCATTCCTCGTGAAGCTTATCCAAAACCATTGCGTCACCCAATCAACTTTCTTGCGCATTCTTGGTACAAAGCCGCCGTTTTATCAATGATCTCCTGTGGAAGCGCCGGCGCGGGGGAAATGCCATCCAGCTTGCCGGCGGTCAGCCAG
>JAISQZ010000232.1 GCA_031273905.1 Oscillospiraceae bacterium
CATCCACTGGGATGGCTACGATACCTTTTACGGCAGCACGGGCAAGGTGACGGATACCGGCATCAACCTTTATGAAGGCTGGCATACCTACGCTTTGCTGTGGACGCCGGAGCGCTACACCTTCTTTGTGGACGGCAGGGCGACCTGGTCTTCCAACGGCGGCGGCATTTCGCAGGTGCCCGCGTTTTTGCGCCTGACAGTGGAGGTGCGCCGCACGGAATACGGTCCCTACAGCCAGCCTCTGGGGCTGTTTGCCAGCACGGAGGAAAACCCGGCGGTGTTTGAAATTGATTATGTGAAGGTCTATCAAAACACGGCGCATCTTCCGCTGATCAAAGCGCCCACGGATTTTGCGCCCAAGGATATCCCGTTTATTTTTGATTGGTTTGCGTAAAAGTTTCCCGGCACAATATAAAATGAGTAAAAGGAGTTAAGCACAAATGACAAAAAGGGAAGTTCTGATCGAAACCTCCGCCAGGCACGTGCATGTTACCCGTGAGGATCTGGATATCCTTTTTGGCGAGGGCTATGCGCTTACGCCAAAGAAGGCGCTTTCCCAGCCCGGGCAGTTTGCCTGCGAGGAACGCGTGCGGGTGGAGGGCGGCAAAGGCGCCTTTCCGGCGGTTTCAATCCTAGGCCCCCTGCGCGGCGCCACCCAGGTGGAGCTTTCGCTCACGGATGCGCGCAGCATCGGCGTGGCGGCTCCCGTGCGCGAAAGCGGCGATATTGAGGGCAGCGGCGGCTGCAAGCTGGTGGGACCAAAGGGGGAGGTGACGCTCACCAAGGGCGTGATTACAGCCAAGCGGCACATCCACGCCACCCCCGGGGACGCCGCCGCTTACGGG
This sequence comes from Oscillospiraceae bacterium, assembly GCA_031273905.1. Classification (GTDB taxonomy): domain Bacteria; phylum Bacillota; class Clostridia; order Oscillospirales; family Acutalibacteraceae; genus WRMQ01. Next base: position 846 of record JAISQZ010000232.1, read on the forward strand.
CTGAAGGACAAGCAGATTGTTTCCATCAAATATGAGGGCAGCGGGCGCTCCATCATTTTCGGCGATGTGGTGCTGCGCGTGCACCCGGACTTTGCCCTTGCCGCGCACATTGATACGGACGAATCCAACGCCGGCGGCGTTGCGCCGGGGGCTGTGGGGGAGATTTTGACCGATTGACGGGGGAACGGCGGTTCCGGCGCTTTGGATATCTAATTAAGGAGGCGGAGGATCATATGGCGGATTTGGCCGGCGATTATCAAAACGCGGTGCCCGCAGGGCAGTTGGGCATCATTGCGCTGCCGGGCTGCGAGGAGCTTGGCAAGCGCATTGACGCTTACATCAGCAAGTGGCGGCGGGAATACGCCGCAAAGCTTCCGGCGGATGACATTCTGCACCGCTATGTGAAGAAAAGCTACCTGATCGGCGTGCAGTTCCCGCGCTTCAGCACGGGTGAGGGCAAGGCGACCATCATGCAGTCCGTGCGCGGCTATGACCTGTTCCTGCTCTGCGACTGCTTCAACTATGGCGTGACCTATGAGATGTACGGGCAGGCCTTCCCCACAAGCCCGGACGAGCATTTCGCCAACCTTAAGCGCGCCATCAGCGCGGCGGCGGGGAAGGAGCGCCGCCTGACGGTGATTATGCCCATGCTTTACGAAGGGCGGCAGCACCGGCGCTCCAACCGGGAATCGCTGGACTGCGCCACGGCGCTCCAGGAGCTGGTGAGCCTGGGGGTGAAGAACATCATCACCTTTGACGCGCACGACCCGCGGGTGCAGAACGCCGTGCCGCTGTGCGGCTTCGAAAATGTGCCGCCAATTTACCAGATGATCAAGGCGATTGTGAATACCGTGCCGGATATCAACATCAGCAAGGAGCATCTGATGGTGATTTCGCCGGACGAGGGCGGCATGGCACGCTGCATTTTCTATTCCAACATGCTTGGCGTTGATCTGGGCATGTTTTATAAGCGCCGGGATTATTCCGTGATCAGGCACGGGCGCAACCCCATCATTGCCCATGAATTCCTGGGGGATAACGTGGAGGGCAAGGACGTGATCATTGTGGACGACATGATCGCTTCCGGCGATTCGATGATTGAGGTGGCCTCCACCCTGCATGAGCTGGGTGCGCAGCGGATCTTCTGCTGCGTCACCTTCGGGCTGTTTTCCGCCGGACTGGAACGCTTCGACGCGGCATATAAGGCCGGGCTGTTTACCAAGATTTTTACCACCAACACCGTATATTCCACGCCGGAGCTGATCGGGCGCGAATGGCACACGGTGGTGGATATGTCAAAATACATCTCCTACCTGATTGACACCATCAACCACGATATGTCCCTTAGCCGTCTGCTCACGCCCGCGGACCGCATCCAGCGCCTGCTGGTGGACCGGGGCTATCGTTTGGGCTGATTTATCCTCCGAAAATAAAAGGCGTCAATGGTGCAAGGTACGCGCAGCCATCGTCCCTGACACCTTCGACCTTGCTATTTTGGATATGCAGTTGCCGGACGCGTGGCGCGAAAAAGCCAGCGCGGCTTGGGTGAAGGGCATCAACTACCCAAACAACCAATCGGCACCACAAGCACCCCGTCGGTGCGGCGATACGCCAACTCTGCGGCAGTCAGCACCATTAAAAATGAGGGTTCACGCATTCGTATTACACATAGCATACCACGGACTTCCGCAAATTGCAAAGTTTTGCTTCCGCAAATTGTAAGGTTTTGCTTCCGCAAATTGCAAACTAGACCACCCGCAACTTCTTGCTGGGCAGAGAACCGGCGAGAATTTCCCCCTCAAGCGCAATGACAACATCACTATCGCCATAAAGCACGTGAACAGGGGGCTTGTGGTGTTTCCCCCGTGCCCGCAAAATACAGCTGAATTACCATGCCGTAAAAACGGCTCAATTCTGGCATGAGGTAACCTCCTTTTTTTGTTTTGTCCCTTGGGGCGTATTATATCAGGCTAGGATAGCACAATGAAAAACATCCCCATCCGTCAATCATAGTATAGCCGGTTTTGCGCGATTGGTCAAGGGGAATGTGTGGAGGGTTCACGGTTCCCGCATTTACTTTTCCAAACCATGAGAAAGGGGGTCACGCAAAATGACGCGGCTCAAAAAGGATTCATCCCAACCGGCCAATTTGCGGCGCCCCGAAAATAAAAGGTTGACATCATGCGTGTTTTCCATTATAATAAACAGCAGCGCATCTTTTTATGATGTGTGTTTGCAGCAGAGGGGAGGGGAATCACATGAGTCAGATTAAGGTGAAAGAGAATGAATCGCTGGATAGCGCACTCCGCCGGTTCAAGAAGCAGTCCTCCCGCGACGGAATCATTCAGGAGGTCCGCAAAAGGGAACATTACGAAAAACCTTCCGTCCGGAAAAAGAAAAAATCTGAGGCGGCGAGGAAGCGCAAATTCAAATAACGGCAGACCCGGCGGTGGAAGCAGAAATGCCTCCGCCGCCTTTTTTTCCTTAAAATGCCGCATGTTTAGGCATATTCGCTTCATTTTTTCTATATCCGAAAAAATTTAAGATGAATCCGTAAAATTTTTTTACTTTTATTGCCCAAAAGCCTTTACAAATGTTGTGAAAGTGTGCTACAATCAGGTTGCGTGATCCTAGCAGGGGTCTCGTTTGCTCATAACATTTTTTGGAAGGGCAGGCGTTTGTATGAAAAGACTGTTGGAAGCGAAGGAAAACACCCGGCGCGGCGCAAAGAGGGGCTTGGGTTTGCTGCTGGCTTTGCTGCTGCTGGCTTCCGTCATGACGGTTCCGGGCTATGCCTGGATTACCGCAACGACGGAGCTTAGCAGCGCGGATAGCGTGACCGCCTATTTCTATGTGCCGGAAACGATTTACCTCAACCCTGATGGCCGAACCTTCCGGTATTACGTGGGTTCGGACAAAAACGGCAACTGGAGCAACGCCACGGCGGAGAAGGAGACGGGAACCGTCTATTTTTCCGCGCCGGGGGCGACCGACGCCGAAGTGAGCTGGGAGCTGCTCGGCGGCGGCGGCGTCAATATGATTGCGAAGAATCCGGGTCAATCTGCGGTTCCGCTGGATAACGCGGACGCGGCGAACACCACCGACGGCACTTGGAGCGGCACAATCGCGGACGGCAGCCTTAGCTCGGGTGCGCTGGCGCAGAACGAGCAGCGCACCATCGAGTGGAAGGCGGAGTTCAAGTACGACCACGACGGCGACCCCGGCACCGCCGCGCACGACTATGTCGCCTACGCCTATACGGTGATTTACGCCCCCTTCTATGAGGAGGCCGGGCAGTTCGGGGAGGCGAGGTACAGCCTCATCGGCACCGACCCGGAGGTTGCCCAGATGTATTCCTTTATTTCCGGGCTGCACGGCGTGGCGGGCGGCGACCGCACCCGACCCTACAGCAAGTGGTTCAACGGCGGCGATCTCAAGGGCAAGCCCGCGATGGAGGAGTATAAGAGCGGCTACCTGGGGAGCGACACCGACGGCGCGGGGGATCCGAAAGATTCCCGAAGCGCCGCCTGGTTCCCCGTGAAGCAAGGCGGCGGCATCACACAGCATTATGGCACCACCGACTCCAATTCCCCGGTGGAAAGCAACCCCGATAACGCGAGCTTTGGTCTGATCACCGTGGATAAAAGCCGTTATTCCAACCTGGGGCAGGTGCCAAACCTGTTTGCGGGGCTGACCTATTTTTATGGCAGCACCCTGCACACCAACGTCATCAAGTACATCGGGGTGGACGGGAGCGCCTCCCTGGTGCTGGCAAGCGATGTGACCGCGCAATCCCCCAACAAAACGAACGGCAGCTTTGCCCACGGGCCCTTCCTCTTTTCCAATTTCCCCGTGGAAGAGCGCGTCTATACCCTCCAGTTCTGGGCGCGGCAGCAGAACAATCAGGATATCGGCATCGCCGTCATCCCCTGGGTGCTGCACACGAAGCAATATGTGAAGCTTTCCGTGCACACGGTGGATAAGGCGGCGCTGCGCAGCAATTTCCGCCAGCTTACCGCGCTGGCGCTGGATACAGACGACCTGGCGCAGAAGGGCTACCAAGACGAGCTGCGCGAGAAGACGCAGAAGCTCGGCGAGGTGCTGGGCAACCCCCTTGCCTCCCAGGCGCGGATTGATTCCGTTTATGAGGGGACGGCCGCGCTGATTTCCGAAATCCGCGAGGCTATGCCCGAGGCGGAGGGGCTGATCCCCCGCGCACAGGGGCAGGTGACCGTGCCCGAGGCCGTTTACCTCAGCCCGAAGGATGCTTCCGTGTTCACCGTGATGACCTTTGACCGTGCCGGTTCGGAAAACCCGAACAAAGTACCAACCGTGATGCCGGACGCGACGGAGGCCACAAATATCGCCAGAACGGGGAATGCGGCGGATTCCGTCGTCCGGTTCACCCTGCCCGCGGCGTGGAACACCACCGCTGTGCGCAACACCATGAAAATCAAGTACAGCACCGTGGGCAAGGACGGCACAACGGAAGACAAAAACATTGTGACGGATCTTAAAATCAACGGAACCGCGCTGACCTACGATACCTTTGCCACTTACCCCGGCGGTGCGCAGGACACCGAATTTTCACTGCGCTTCAGCGGCGTAGCCAATACCGGCGGCGACCCCGCCACGCTTTACAAAGAGGGCGGCATCCGCTGGACCTTCCAGTTCACCTACAACAATGTGGCTTACGAAACCTATGCCGCCACGTGGGTGCACCCCACGCCCGTGACACAGGCGGGTGTGATGGAGCGGCTGGAATACCAAGGCGGTAGTCGTAATGGCGGTCTCTCGAATTTCTATGCCTTTGTCACCGGGATTCACAGCGCCTCCGGCGGCAGCGCCCGCAGCGCCTTTGTGGCAGCCAACGGGAACGAACTTGCAAGCCCCCTGCGCGTGGAACCGAACCTCACCACCAATTACGGTTACGGTTGGGGGGACAGTGAGTGGGGAGGAGCTTTGCTGGGGAATGGATATCCGACAAGCGGTGGTTGGGATAACCCTGGAGTAACAGGAGCATGGGGCGGACGGATATCCACCTTCCGTGATAACCAGGCAAACAATCCCGTACATTACGAGGCGCGGTTCAATACAGCCTTTCCGCCTGTCGATGGCGGCGGCGGGATTTGGAACAATCCCAGCAACGGCTATTATTATAGGTTTTCCGGCAACTCGGATCAGGATCGCTGGACTGCGATGCAGGGGGACGGCGGGATTCCCCGCGCCCAAATTGCGGTGGACAGCAGCCGCTATTCCGCCTATACGCAGCTTCCCTTTTTCAGCGCCGGGGCGCAGCTTTTTGACTGGTATGATCCTGACGACCACCCGATTGAGTATGAAATAGATGAATTCCGTGAGGTGCAAACGGATGCGACTCGCGCTTGGAAGACGGACACAAACGCCCTGGTCTTTGTCGCTGATACGCTGACGAATCCCGCTTCACATGACGCATCAAGGGCATTGTCTTTGTTGTTAAAAGAAGAAGGCACCAATGGGGCAGTTTCTCGGAGCGCTGCCGCAGGGCTGAAGTCGCCGGAGCAGGGGTCGATTGCGTCAACTGTGGGCTTGGACAGCAAGCTGCTCTGCATCGACAACTCTATGCAGTGGGAGCAGAATGCCAGCAATAACCGCACCAACGGCGACCGCCGAAGGGTCTGGTATTATGTTTGGCTTGACACCAACGTTGTCAACAAAGGCACCCTGCGCACAAACGTGTGGACGGCCAACCAGATTTTCCGACCGGCGGAAATGTTTGACGAAGCGAAATACGCGCCTTATCGCGAGGACATGTGGCGCGGTGCGCTGGAGCTTGGGCGCGTGATGCTGCCCGCGGGCAAAACGGCGGTGCAATGGAACAATGAGATGAACGCGCTGGCGGGGGAACTGGCGCTGACCGCTGCGCCGGACGGCAAAACGGGCTACGACGGCGAGCCGGTGGCGAACCTCGGCACAATCGTGGGCGAACCGAAGACCGCGTGGGATCACCTGTATCAGTGGTTCACGAAGATTGAAGACGGGCAGCCGGTGGCGGATAAGGGGCAGGCTCCGCTTGCGGCCTTCGGCACGAGCATTGGCTATGTGCAGCATGTGAAAAAGAGCAACGGGCACCCGTTTTACGCCGAAAATTACGGCGTGTTCTCGGAGGTGACCGAGCAGCAGTACAATGAGATATATAAGGACATGTTCACGGAGTATGTTCCGGCGGCGGAGGACGACCCGGAAACGCCGGAGGATGAAACCGCAGAGGCGCATTCGGTGCCGCCGCCCCCTTGGGAGACGGGGTTGCTTTACGCGCCCGGCGATAACGGCGGTGTGGGCAGGCTGTTTTATCCGGAGGAATATTACATTGAAGAGAACGGGGAGGCGGAAATCCTGCACCCGCTGGTGACACCGACCTACGGGGGCTATACCGGTGTGCCGCCGGATGCCCCGGCGGACGCGACGGAGCCGGCGAAGCTGGCCTGGGGCGCACAGTGGGCGGCCTTCCGCGCGGCTTATCCGCAGTACCCGGACGGCAGCTACCGCGTGGTGGAGACAGGCGGCGTGCGCCGCTTGGTCGCGCTGGAGGAGCAGCCCGGCAACCGGGCGGTTTATGACCAGAGAACCGAGTGGTACGCCAGCGGCTCCGAGGTGACCCTGGGCGAGGGCAGCCCTGCGGGCTTCCGCTTCTATGACGACGACGGCAAGGCCGACCTGACCCGCTGGGGACCCTATACCGGCAACGCGGGCAAGGGTGCGCCGGAGGGCAACCTGTTGCTGCCCGGCAACGGCTTTGGTACTTACGGCACGGACGATGAGGCGGCGTTCAACGGCGAAAGCAAGCTGGACATCGAGATTGACCCCGCGGCGGCGGCGGATACGCCGGTTTCGGAAGCGGCGCAGCAGACCAGGGAAGCGGCGCTGGTGTATCCGATGATCGCGGGCAGTGTGCGCTATGATCTGCGATATGAGCCGATCCGCCCGGGCTACCGCTACACCAGCGAGGGCAAGATTTTCGTCGAGGCTGCGTCGGAAGAAGAAGAAGACTACTACGGCCGAGAGTACGCAGATGGCGACCATGAATATTATACAAAGTATACTGTGAATTGCGCGTATCCGACAGAGGACGTGCCGGTGGGCAAGACCTTCGCGGGCTGGATCAGTTCCGCCGACGGCAATATCTATAACGCCGATAGCGAGACTGACCCGGAGGACAAATACCCGGATAGCTTCGTGTGGCTGAGCACGGAGGATATCACCTTCACGCCCGCGTTTTCGGAAATCAAGGTTGATTTCACGATCGAGGGCAACGGCGGCACGTTCAGCATTTTGGGAGGCACCGGGCTTGAATATGCCGGCTTCTCGATTGAGGTGCCCGGTCGAGAAGGTCCGTGGAGCGGAACCCTTGATCAAAAAATGGCCATTTACACGGATGCGCAGCCCGAAGGGGGGGTGGCTTCCCTGCGCACCA
>JAISQZ010000020.1 GCA_031273905.1 Oscillospiraceae bacterium
AAAGAAACAGGCTCCATAGCAATTCCGCCTTTCGCAAAAATCAAGTTTGTTCCAGCAGTTCAAACATTGCCGATGCACTTTCCTTCGTGGCGTGTTCCGTCACAAGCAATACACGCGCACGGGTGCGGTGTGCGCCAGCCGCAATGGTGATCTCGTCCCCGGCTTTGATTTCGTAAGAGGCTCTGGCGGTTTTCCCGTTTACCTCCACATGCTTGGCGTCGCACAGCTCGTTGGCGATCGTACGGCGCTTTACCAAGCGGGAAACCTTGAGGTATTTATCCAGACGCATGTGTGTGGTTCCTTTCGTCAATTCTAAAAAGCGCGGGGCAAGGGGAAAGCCCCTCGCCCCGCGCTGCGGCGTTCGCAAATGCTTATTTGCCGATCACTGCATCCTTGAGCGCTTTGCCCGCCTTGAATGCGGGAACCTTCGTCGCGGGCGCAACAAGGGATTCGCCGGTCTGCGGGTTGCGCACTTTCTTTTCGGCGCGCTCGCGCACTTCAAAGGAACCAAAGCCCACAAATTGCACCTTTTCGCCGGAAACCAATGCATCCGTCAAAGCAGACAATACTGCATTGATGTCTTTTTCCGCCTGCTTCTTTTCGATGCCTTCCTGCTGCGCGAGTTTGCTGATGAATTCGTTTTTGTTCATTGTCCTGATTCTCCTCTTCAATTATTCGTCGCCTATGGAATTACGCCTGAACTTATAATAAAAGTTGAAAGATGACTCTTTCAAACAATTATTCCTGCTCCAACGCCTTTGCTTCCTCCCAAAGCCTGCCCAGCATATCGCCTGCGACCTGGGCAAAATCAATCCCGTGCGCCTTGGCGGACGCTTCCATTCGCGCAAAGCGCCGTTGGAATCTGTCTGTTGCCTGGGTCAGAAGCTCCTCCGCGTCGCCGCCCTTCAAAAAACGGGAAGCATCCACCGCAGCGAACAGCACATCACCCAACACATCGCTGCAATACGCCTGATCCCCACGGTCAGCCGCTTTGCGCAGTTCGCGCACCTCGTCCTCCAGCGCCTCCAGCGCAGCGAAAATATCCTTGTGGTCAAGGCCGACCTTCGCCGCCGCCTTTTGCCTGATCTTGCCCGCGCGCATAAGCGCCGGTAATTCCCGGGGCACATGCTCCATCGCGCTTGCAACCGTATTTTGCCCCTTGCTGCGGCGCTTGATCTCGTCCCAATTGCGCAGAACCTGCCCGACGGAATCTACCTCCACGCTGCCGAAAACATGCGGGTGCCGCTCAATGAGCTTGCGGCATATGCCGTCAGTCACCTGTTCCCAAGCGAAAGCGCCGCGTTCCTGCGCCATTTGTGTGTGCAGCGCAAGCTGCAGCAGCACATCGCCGAGCTCCTCGCAAAGCAAGCCGTCATCCTGCCTGTTGATCGCCTCAATTGCCTCGTAGGTTTCTTCAATAAAATTCTTTCTGATCGACACATGGGTCTGCTCCGCATCCCAAGGGCAACCGCCCGGCGCACGAAGAATCGAAACGATGCGCAGAAGATCCGCCGTGCCATACCGTTCCTTGGCAAGGAATTCCTCGCGGTCGCTGATATCCGTCATGCGCAAAAGCTCCCTTGCTTTGATTAAATTCCCCCGCCCAATCATCTTGATGATATTTTACCCTAAAAGTCCGCGCTTTGCAAGTGCTTTTGCAATTTTTTTGCCCTTTGGGAGAATCTCAAAGTCATCTGCCGTGACCGCATGGGTCAAAAGCAGCGAAAGAACATAGACCAGCACCGCCGCAAGCACCGCAAGCCCGACCGCCAGCAGCAAAAGCAGGCTGCTGTGCCGCTGTGGCGTGAGTTCCGGCAACAAGAGCCCCACCAGATCAAAGCGCTGGGTAAGCCCGTTCACCGCCCAGGCCGCCGCGGCGCTCAGGCCGGCGCAGAACAGCGGTTTAAGGAACACGGAGCCGAGGTTAAGCTGTGCGCGGGAAACCTTGAGCAGCATCCCCAGGTTGATGGCAACAATGGCAACATAGCACAGAATCGATCCTATGGGCGCACCCTTAATGTTGATCTCGGGGTTGCCGACCAATATGAAATTGGCAATGATCTTGATGATCACACCAACCACCAGGGATTTGACGGGGATATCCGTGCGCCCGATGCCCTGAAGCATGTTGGTGATGGGCGCGGAAACCGCCATGAGCGCTGTTGAAACGCCAAACAGCCACAAAATGGGCGCCACATGCGCCGCGCTGCCGACGTTTTGACCTTCATAAAACAGAGCGGGTATCTCGTAGCTGAGCACAGCCATGCCAAAGCCCGCAGGCAGTGCGATCATCAAAGAGATGCGCAAAACGGTGTTGATTGTGCGCTGCACGGCTTCCCGCTTGCGCAGCGCCCAGGCGGCGGAGATGGCGGGCAGAGCGCTGACGCCAAGGGCTGTGACGATCGTCGGAACCAAATTGCGAAAATCCAGCGCGGTGCCATAGATGCCAAAGATGTTATCCGCATATTTTTCGGGCGAAATATTGTGCGCCCGGAAGAACGCGCCGTAAATCCGCTCAATCACATCCGGGTATTTTTCCACGGCGGAATTGAGCAAGGCTTGCACATTGACGGTATCAATCAAATTCGTCACATTCAAAATGACAGAAGAAAGCAGCATGGGGATCGCCAGGCGAATCATTTCGCGCAGCAGATTTTTTGCGGGCGCCGCCGGTCCTGCGTTGATCAGCATTTCACGCGTGATGCCATCGCCGCGCAGCCGGTGCCGCAGCAAAAGATAAAAGAAGCCCAGCACAGTGCCCACCGTGATGCCGATGATCGCTGCCGCAGCGGACCAGGGGTAAAGCATGCTCTCAGCCATATCTAAGCTGCTTGCGGGCTTGCCCAGCACAGTGCCGGTTTTTTTGTATTGCTCCGCGCCAAAATACATCACCAGCCAGGCAAGCAAAAGACCCAGCACCAGCTTGCACAGCGCTTCAATCACCTGCGAAACCGCCGTGGGGGTCATGTTGCGCAGCCCTTCATAATACCCGCGATAAATGGACATGGCGCAACAGAAGAAGATGGAGGGCGCAACGGCGAAAATCGCCGGGAGCGCGTCCAGCCGGCTTGTGCAAAAATAGCGGGCATAGGGATAAGCCAGCAGCAGCAGCAGCGCCAGCCCCGCCAAGCCCGTGAGCAAAAACAGCCGCGCCGCGACCTTGTGGATTGCCCGCACGTCGCGGTATTTGCCCAGCGCAACGCGTTCAGAAACCATGCGCGCCACCGCAATGGGCAAGCCCGTGATTGCCACGCCATAAACCGGCGCGTAAAGGTTGAAGGCGGCGGTAAAAATGCCCTTGCCTTCCATGCCAATCACGTTGGCGAGGGGCAGCTTATAAAGCATCCCGATGACCTTGACCACAACCATGGCAACGGTCAAAATCATCGCGCCATTGAGCAGGCTTTGACTGTTGCGGCGGCTGTGCTCCAAAACCTCTTCCCCCCTTCCCCTATCAAGGTACTATACACTATTTTGTCGCGCCGCGCAAGGCTTTTGTGTAACTTTTTCGAATTCACCGAAAAAAATCAGCCCAAAAATTCCCGCAGCAGGGAATCCGCCGGCGTCAGCGCCTCCGGCAAGGCTTCAAAACGGCGCAGTGAGCGCGCCAGACGCGCCGCTTCCTCAAAGCAGGGTCGGCTCCGGCTGACCGCTTCCAATTGCGGCAGCAACCGTGCGCGAAAGACGCAGGGTTCATAGATATGGATCGAATTGATCCGCACATCGGCGTTTGGCTTGCAGGGGCTAAGATATTGCTCCTCTCCCGCAGTCACCGCCGGCCATAGCTCCAGCGTCTCCGCCGCGCCAGTGTTTCGGAACTGCATATCCCGCAGGATACGCCGCGCCAGGCGCAAATTGCGCTTATTGAGCACAATCTGCCGTTTTGCGTCATAGATGCGGGAGGATACGCTGATGTAAATACGCGTGATCTGCTCCGGCTTTACGCCGGTATTGCCAAACTGCGCACAAAGCAGCGGATGCAGCGCGTGCAAGCCCTCCAGCACAATCATATCGTCCGCGCCAAGCTTCAGCTGCCGCCCCTGCGCCCGCTTGCCGGAAGCAAAATCGAAGCGCGGCAGGCAGCCGCGCCCGGTTTCCATCAGTTCCCGCAGGGTTTGGTGCAGCAAGGGCAAATCCAGCGCGTGAATGCTTTCAATATCACGGCTGCCGTCGGGCAGCAGGGGGATTCCCTCCACAGGCAAATAAAAATCGTCCAGCGAAACGCGGAAGGTCTGCAATCCTGCCTCCCCCAGCCTTTGCGCGATTTTTTGCGCCGTGGTGGTCTTGCCGGAGGCGCTAGGTCCCGCCAGCAAAATCAGCTTATGCCCATGCTTGCGCCGCGCGTTTTCAGCAACGCCTTCAAGGATTCCCCTGTAGCGCAGCTCGCTTTTTCGGATCAGCTCCTCCGGCTGCGTCTTTGCCATTTCATTGATATATTCCAATTCATTGCGGATTGCTGCCAAAAAAATTACCAACCTTCCAAGGCGTATTGGCGTTGCCCAAATCGCTCTGTTTTTGAGCGGATTTTGTGTCAAACGCGAAAATTTTTTGCCGCCTCTAAAATCTAACGTCTATATTGTATGCCGCATAAAACGGAATGATGCACTGCTTGCGTTCGGTTACTTCGCTGAAGCGGCTGACGTATTCATAGGGGTACTTGAACTGGAACACCCGTTCCAG